>NZ_DAINST010000002.1:0-75150 GCF_036741115.1 Dietzia sp. | reverse complement strand
CAGCCGCCGAGCGCGAGGCCCACGACGAGCGCCGCGGCCGTGGCGGAGAGTCCGGTCCGCATCCCCCGGCTCCGCCCGGTGCCGGCGCGCAGGTGGCTGCGCGTCCCATCCGCGCTCGAAGGCCGGGGTAGCGGTGTTGGCGTGCTCGAGGTGCTCATGTTGGTGATGGTAGGCCCAATCCCCTAGTCGGCGTGGTCGGCTTTCCGTGAGTCGGTCCGGCTCAGCCGCCGCGGATATCGCGGTGGATGGCCTCCATCCGGCGGTCGAGGAGGTTCGCGGTCTGTGCCGCATCGGCGAGCTCCGAGACGAGGTGCGGCGGCACCTCGCCCTCGTACTTGTAGAAGGTCTTGTGCTCCAGGCTCGCCCAGAAGTCCATGGCTATCGTGCGGAACTGGATCTCGACGCGGATCGGCCGCGAGCCGGTGGAGAGGTGCACGGGGGTCTCGACGATGGCGTGGAGGCCGCGGTACCCGTTCTGCTTCGGCTCCGCGATGTAGTCCTTGATCTGCAGCGTCTGGACATCCGGCTGCGCGGAGAGGAGCTGCTGCATGCGGTAGGTGTCGTCGATGAACGAGCAGGTGACCCGCACCCCGGCGATGTCGTCGAGGTTCTCGTGCATCGAGGCGACGTTGAGTGGCAGCCCTCGCCGGCGGAGCTTGCCGACGATCGAATCGAGACTCTTGACCCGGCTCGTGAGGTGCTCGATCGGGTTGTACGCCTCGACCGCGGCGATCTCGTCCCGGAGGATCTCGAGCTTGGTGAGGATCTCCTGGATCGCGAATCGGTAGGGGAGGAAGCCCTCGTGGAGCTTCCTGCCCGCCTCGAATGCGCTCTCGAGGACCTCGGGAGACGGGGTGATCTCGCCTTCGGCGTCGAACGGGAGCACCGGCTCCTCGGGATCCTCCGGATCCGGCCGGTGCTGCGGGTGCGGCTGTTGCTTCGTCGTGCTCACCCTCTCCAGTGTCCAGATCGAACTGTGTCGGAGGCGGGCACGGGACGCAGAGGGGGCCGAGAAAGTTCTGTGAATCGGGCCGAAATAGCGCCGACGACGGAGGTGGGACCTCCGCCGTCAGGGCTGGTGAGGGGTAAATGCGCAGTTGGGTGACCTGCGCCGCCGGAGCGGTGCGGGAACTAGATCGCGCCGCCCGCGGTGGCCGGCGGGGTGCCGGTGTTCGAGGCGCCGGAGCCGGACTCGCGGTTGAGGTAGGTCTCGATCTCGAACCAGTTGTCGCCGGCGCGGTCGGAGATGGTGACCATCGTGTCCATGTTGGCGACCTCCTCGACCTGCTCGCGGAGGAACCAGAGCATGAACTGCTCGCCGAGCGGGTCGTTCTCCTCGCGGGCCGCGTGGAAGAGCGTCTCGATCTGGCCCGTGACCTTGACCTCGTGGGCTTGGGCGGCGCGGTACGCGTCGGCGGGCGATTCGAAATCGCTGCGCGGGGCCTCGACCTGGTCGAAATCGATCTGCTCGCCACGATCGAGGAGGTACTGGACCATCATCATCGCGTGGTTACGCTCGCCGCGGGAGTGGGCGTAGAAGTGCGAGGCGATCTGCGGGAGATCGGCCGCATCGGCCCACACGGCGATGGCGACGTACTGCTGCATCGCGCCGAACTCGTTGGTGATCTGCTTGCGGAGCAGGTCGTGGAACTTGGAAGCCATTTCGGGTTCCCCGCTTTCTCTAATCGGGTGTGGCGTGATAAGTGAGATAGTTGATCCGTTACGGACGGTCTGCTAGTAAGCTACCTTTCGGAAAATCGCACGTCATTCGCGATTTCGGGTTTCCGCCCCTTGTGGGTATAAAAGCGAAGTGGGCCTTATCTGCTCGTAGGGAAGGCTCGACTTACACCAAAAAGGGTGTGGTGCCCTTGGTGGTCGCCAGGCGCCGCGAGCGAAGTACGGAAATGAAGGGTGAGGGCCGTCTTGGGAGACCATTGGATCCTGGCGATCGATTTCGGTTCGTCGAACACCGCGGCGGCGCACACGTCGCCGCGCGAACCGGGGAAGGTCGAGGCGCTGCCACTGACCCACGCGGGCAATCTCCTGCCCTCGTCGGTGTTCGTCGAGCCGACTGGTGAGGTCCTCGCGGGCGCGGCGGCGGCCAACCGCGCGGACGCGGACCCGGCGGGGTTCGTTCCGTTCCCCAAGCGGGTCGTCTCGCAGGGCGGCCTCTACGTCCGTGGAGTAGCGGTATCGGCAGAGGACCTCGTCGCCGCCGTGCTTCGCTCGGCGTTCGCCACCGGTGCGCGCCGGCACGGCGGCGACGCGCCCGAGGCGGTCGTGCTCACCCACCCCGAGGCGTGGGGCGACCGCGAGCTCGTCGTCCTCCGCGAGGCGGCGCGGCGCGCGGGCATCGACCCGGGCTCCGTTCTCTTCGTCTCCGAGCCGCGCGCCGCGGCGACCTACTACACGGCCGCCGACCGCTACGCCGCCGGCGAGCGGCTCGGGGTCTTCGATTTCGGTGGCGGGACGCTCGATATTGCCGTACTCGAGGCAACGGGGTCCGGCGATTTCCGGGTGCTCTCCGCGCGCGGCGACAACGCGCTCGGCGGCCGCAACCTCGACGCGCTCCTTCGCGGCTGGGTCCTCGACGAGCTCGAAGATTCCGATGCCCGCCTGGCCGAATCCCTGCGCTCCGGCGCGGCCCCTGAGGTTCTCCGCGCACTCGACGCCTCCGTCCGCTCTGCGAAGGAGGTGCTCAGCGAGGGCAGTTCGGCGTCGATCACCGTCGCGGCCCCGGGCGGGCACCGGTCCCTGCTCATCACCCGCGCGGAGTTCGACGCGCTCATCTCCGGAGAAGTGGAGCGCGCTCTCGAGCTCACGAGAACCGCCATGAATGACGCCGGGGCGTCCCCGCATTCCCTGCGGTCCGTCTTCCTCACGGGCGGGACGAGCCAGGTCCCCCTTGTTCACGATCGCATCGCGTCGGTCGCACCTGTCGCCGTGCTCGACGATCCCAAGACGGTCGTGGCACAGGGCGCGCTCATCGGTGCGCTGCGCCTGCGCTCCCGCGGCGCGGGGGCCAGCGCCGGAACCGTTTCGGGGGCCGACGCCGGGTTCGGTCAGGGCGCCGGGATGGCGGCGGGGCAAGTAGGCGGAGCAGGGGGTCCCGCGGGAGCCAGCGTTGTTGGCGGCGCGCGTGGCGGAGCGCCGGAGGCCCCGAGAAGCGGGATCGACACCGGTGCGGCCTCGCGGACAGGCGGCGCAGGCGCGGCGAAGAGCCGGAAGACAACAGTGATGTCGCGGCGCGGAACCCTCGTGGGCGGCGGCGTCGCCGGGGCCATCGTGTTCGTGGCCGCCCTGGTCGGCGGTGCCTACGTGGCGAAGGTCGGCCCCTTTGCGAAGGACGACGGTCCGCTGACCCCTCCGGCGACCCCGCAGGAGTTCGCCGCCGCGCTGCCGTCTCCGATCCGGGACCACACCGATTGCGAGAGCAAGCCGATGCAATCGGAGTCCGGCACCCAGCTCGACGGTGCCCGTTGCACGTTCGACGCGACGGGAATGGGGATCGGAGATCGCACCTCGCTGACCTTTTCGATGTACGCCGAGGGGACCTCGGTCAACGAGCTCGAGGCCGGCCTCGGTGGGCGAGTGGACAATCCGCAGACCGACAAGGCCGCCGTGTCCCGCCTCGACTCACACTCCGGGGACTGGAAGGGATACGAGGAGGACGGCGACGGCTACACGGCCCTGACCGTGCTCCACCCGCGCTCGCAGGTGGTCGTCACCGATATCTTCCCCGGCTCGCCCGAGGTCACGGCGCAATTCTGGGAGAAGTCGGGATTCCAGGGAGCGTGAGGCCGGCCGGCAGGGCCTGATCCAGCCAGGCCTGAAGCGGCAAGGCCTGAATCAGTAGGGCTTGAAGCGGCAGCGCGCTAATCGCTCCGGGAGGGAATCAGATCACCGGGGCGAGGATTTCGCGGAGCTGCGTGCGCCCGCGGTTGATCCTGCTCTTCACGGTCTGGACTGGGACGCCCTGGTGGGTGGCGATATCGGCATAGGTGAGCTCGGCGTATTCGCGTAGGACGATCGCCTCGCGGAAGGCCTCGGGAAGGTCGGAGAGCGCGGACTGTACGGCCTCGACGACCGCCACGCGCTCGTCGATCCTCGGGGCGTCCGAGGCGAGGCCCTGGTTGATGTTCTCGTCCGGCGTCTCGCGCCGCTTGCGGATCACCGCTAGGGCGGCGTTCGCGGCGATGCGGTGGAGCCAGGTGGAGAAGCGGGCGTCGCCGCGGAACTTGTCGAGATTCTGCCACGCCGCCGTCAACGCGTTCTGGAGCGCGTCCTCGGCATCGTGCGGGTTGCCCGCGATGCGCAGGCACACCGCCCACGTGCGGCCCTTGTACCTGCTCACGAGTTCGCCGAAGGCCCGTTGATCCCCGGCGCGCGCACGGTCGAGCAGCTCCAGGTCCGTGGATTCCACGCGCGGCGTCCCTTCGGTCGGTGGGAGGGTACTAGGCATCATCCACTGACGGAATGTCGTCGAATGTCCCCCCGGTGTCCGAATCGAGGATACCGGTCTGCCCATGTTCCGTATAGGCAACATCGTCGGATCCGTCTGATTGATTGTGATCGATTGCTGGGTCGGAGCCGAGAACGTCGTCCCCGTTGGGCTCGAAACCGGGATCCCCGTGCAGGTCTTGCAAGACATCGTCGGCTCCCGGATCGTCGAGATCGGGGTCGCCGATTGTGGAATCGTCGAAATCGGAAAGGTCGATGTCGTCCCCCGTGCCGGCGAGGGCGGGCTCGTCGGGCAGGAGTTCGCCAACGAGGTCCTCGTCGAGCGGCGGGGTCGACGGGTCGACGGCGACGGAGAGTGCCTGGGCGAAAACGTCCTCGGGTACCTCGGCCGGGGCGATGGCGAGCAGGCTGATATCGCCGCCGAAGTCGTCCCCGTCGCCCATCGACGGATCCTCCCCGGGTTGGGGGTTCGTCCTGGTCGTGTCCACTGGTTCTCCTCCACCTTGCGGCCATGTGCCGCGGAGTTGGTGCCGATCTGATGCGCGAACAGGCGGGAGCCGGTCCACGAGACCTGCCCGATGAAGGTCTACACCGAGCTCTCGATGGTCATGGGACTCGCCAGCTGCCGCAAATGTTCCCGATCGATTGACAATTTCCTACCACCGAATTCTGGGAATCCCGTGTGAGCCCCGGGCTGAGCGGCGTGGAAATCAGCTATACGCGCCCCGGAGCTGCGCAGATGCGCCTGCGATGGCGCGGGGGTGCCGGCGATAGTGGGCGAAATCGCCTCGGCGGGGACACCGAATCGGTGTCCCCGCCTAGGATTAATTATTGGAGAGCGATCGCGGGAAGGCCTTCGGGCCGGGCCCGGGAGGGGGACCTAGAAGTCCGCCTGGCCGGTCTGCCACTCCTCCCACGGGACGTTCCAGTCGCCGTTGGCCCACGGCTCGAGCTCGGGGCCGCCGGTGTTCTTGACCTGGACCACGTCGCCGGTGACCGCCCAGTTGTAGAAGATCTCTGCGTTCGCCGGGGAGAGGTTGAGGCAACCGTGCGAGGTGTTCTGCACGCCCTGCGCCCAGATGTTGCCGAGTGCGTGCGTGTAGATGCCGTCGTTGGAGAGTCGGACACCGTCGGCCACGGTGGTCTTGTAACCGCCATTGGCGATGGGGAAGCCGTAGGTCTCGGAGTCCATCTCGACCTGCGGGGACTTGTCGAGGACCGTCATGGTGCCCTGGGGGGTCCAGAAGTGCATGGACGTGCCGTTGTAGTTCGCGTAGCCGCCCTTGCCCATCGAGGTGGGGAGCTCGTTGATGAGTTCGCCGTTTTCGTACATGCGCAGGATCTTGTCGTTGTCGTCGACGATGGCCTCGCGCTTGGCGCCGATGGTGAAGTTCGCGGTCTCGTGCTCGCCGCCGCCGAACTGGCCCTCACCGAGGTCGACGCCCTTGAGGTCGATGTCGATATTGACCTTGGTGCCCGGGGCGTAGAAGTCCTTCGGGCGCCAGTCGGCCTGGGTCGGCGTTATCCAGTACCAGTTGCCCTCGACCTGCGGGTCCGTCGTGACCTTCATGTGCTCGAGGGCCTTGTCGCGGTCCTTCGGCGGGGTGTCGAAGCGGACGCCGAAGACGAAGCCCACGCCGTACTCGCGGTTGCTCTCGACGGTGCCGCCGCCGGTGGTTATCAGCGTCGGCTCTGCTGTGACCTCGGGGGAGATGGTCGTGAACTCGCGGGTATCGGTTGCCGCCTTGCCGTCGCTGTTCTCGTAGACGACCTCGGCGGTGTAGTGCTGGCCGAAGTCCAGAGGCACGTCGGGGGTCCACGAGGTTCCACCGGGCGCGACGGTTCCGGGGATCGCGTTCGGGTTGTCCTTCGAGGAGGGAACCTTCGCGGCGGAGCTACTCGGCGCGGCCGAGTCGTCCGCGGCCGAGGTGCCGGGCGAGCCGCTCTCCGCGAGGGTGGAGACGTTCGCGGCGGGCTCCGGAGACGTGCCGGGCTCCGAGGGCACGAGGACGACGTCGGTAATGGTGCCGTTCGAGATGTCGACCTTCGCGGAACGCGGGGCGACATCGTCGGCGTTCTTGTCGAACGAATAGTCGATCTTCGCCTTCGCGGCTTCTGCAGACTCCTCTGCACCGCCGGGCCCGTTGTCCGAAACCGGGATGGTGCAGCCGCCGAGAGTCAATGCGGCGATGGCAGTGATGACTGCCGCTGTCGTCGTTGCTCGGCTACGGAGCCTTCTCATGCTAAAAAACCTCGATCGCGCTAGCTGTTGTGACGTGCTGGCCGAAACAGGGCATGTTCCGGAAGATCGCTCGGTGCGTGCGGAGGCGGGGCGTGAAACCACAACGGCCCGGCGCTTCCAGCGAAGTGGACCAGTCTCGCGGTCCGGTTCGGACTTACCTCAGGTGGCGAAGGTCCCCCCAGATCCCACTGGAACCACAACCCACCAATTGATGTGCGCAGCGTTTGCCATTGTGCCGGTTCGGTGCCGAGGATCCAACCCCGCCGAGCCTGCACGGGGCTACTTTATAGAGTTGTTATCTGGACAAATGAGCAAATCCTTATCGCATTCCAAGTGTCGCAGAGGCGCCCCGGCGCGGACCAGCGGCGGACTCGCATGTGGCGCATGTGACCCGTGTGCTCATCTGGCGCGGCCTCTCAGGGGTGCCCCGCGGGGCACCTCGGCAGCGGGGGCGGGGGTTCCCAACCCCGTCTCCGGGCCGCGCACACGCGTTAGCCGGCACGTCTCGCATTCCGCGTCGCTGCTCGAATCGCGGCGAGCGGGCCCCTCGCGGTGGTAGACCAGGGGCATGAGCCACTACACGATCCTCGGCGGCCACGGAAAGGTCGCCCTCCGCACGGCGGAACTCCTCGCCCAGCACGACGACCAGGTCACCTCTGTCATCCGCAACGCCGACCATGCGGCGGATATCGAGGCCGTCGGCGCGGCGCCTCTCGTCCTCGACATCGAGACGGCGGACGTCGATGCCCTCGCCGCCGCGTTCGAGGGGACCGACGGCGTCATCTTCTCCGCCGGAGCGGGCGGAGGGAACCCGGACCGCACCTACGCCGTCGACCGCGACGCCGCGATCCGATCCATGGATGCCGCGAAAAAGGCGGGGGTCGAGCGCTACATCATCGTCTCGTATGACGGCGCAGGTCCCGATCACGGCGTCGATCCCGACAATTCCTTCTATCCGTACGCAGAGGCCAAGGCGGCGGCCGACGAGCACCTCCGGGCCTCCGAGCTCGAGTGGACGATCCTCCAGCCCGGTGCCTTGACGCTCGACGAGCCCACCGGTTCCATCGGCGTCGGCGACGAGAAGCGCGAGGACCGCAAGACGAGCCGCGGCAACGTGGCGAGCACGATTGTCGCGTGCCTGCGGCGCTCGGACACCGCACATCGCACCATCGCCTTCTCCGATGGGCCGACCCCGATCGGTGAGGCCATCACCCGGGAGTAATACGGCGGGGCCGGGGCGGGCCGTGGTGGGTCCAGGGCCAGTTCTAGGGCCAGTGCCTGGGACCAGGGTCCAAGGAGCCGCGGCCTGCGAGCCGGCGCCCTAACCGAGCCGCCGCAGCAGCTCCCCGGCCTCGGCGAGCACATCGACGCGCTTGCAGAACGCGAAGCGCACGAGGTGCCGCCAGTCCGGCGCGCTCGCGGCGTCGACGAACGGCGTGAGCGGCACGGCGGCCACGCCGATCTCGGCGGGCATGCGCCGGCACAGCTCCGCGCCGTCCTCGATCCCGAGCCCGCGCGGATCGGCGAGCAGGAAATACGTGCCCTCCCCGCGGGATACGGCGAAGCCCGCGTCCTCGAGCGCGCCGCGGAGCACGCCCCTGCGGTGGGCGAGCGAGTCCCGGAGCTCCGAGATCCACGCGCGCTCGTGATCGAGCGCGTGCGCGACAGCGAGCTGGAGTGGCGTGCCTGCCGAGAAACTCAGGTACTGCTTGGCCGCGAGCGCGCCCTCGACGAGCGAAGCCGGACCCGTGACCCAGCCGACTTTCCAGCCCGTGCAGTTGAAGCTCTTCGCCGCGCTCGACACCCGCAGCGTGCGCTCGCGCATACCGGGCAACTCGGCAATCGAGCGGTGCTCGCGCCCGTCGTAGACGAGATGTTCGTAGACCTCGTCCGAGATGGCCACGATCCCGTGCTCGCGGCACTGCGCGGCGATGGCCTCCAGGTCCCCCTCGGAGAGTACAGCGCCCGTGGGATTGTGGGGGCTGTTGACGATGACGGCGGACGTCCCCTTCCGCGCGCAGGCCGCCGCCAGCGCGTCCCTGTCGAGGGCGAATCCGCCGTCTGCGGGCACCAGGGGGACGGTGAGCTTGCGCGCGCCCGCGAGGTCAACGACGGCCGAATACGAGTCGTAGTACGGCTCTATGAGCACCACGCCTTCGCCGGGTTCGACGAGCCCGAGGAGCGCCGCGGCGATGCCCTCGGTGGCGCCGACCGTGGCGATGATCTCGCCGTCCGGATCGTAGGAGAGCCCCTGGTCGCGGAGGACCTGCCGCGCGACGGCGGCGCGCAGCTCGGGCGTTCCGCGGCCCGGCGGGTACTGGTTGTGGCCGCCGCCCGTGATCGCCTCCGCGGCCACCTCAAGCATCCCGGCGGGGCCGTCGGTATCGGGGAAGCCCTGTCCGAGGTTGATCGCCCCGTGCCGCACCGCGGCCTCCGAGACCTCGGCGAAGATCGTCTGCGCGTGCGGCCGCAGCCGGTCGACCATCATGGGCTGTTCTCCTCACCGGCCGCCGGGAACTGAATCGCTGGGCGGTCTCGTAGTAACCGGACGGTCTCGTTGTCCGGATCCGCTTCTGCGGGGTCTAGCATAAATTCCATGCGAGAGAACCCATCCTCCGCCGATTCCGGAGCGCCCGCCGACCGACCGGCAACCGGCTGCGGGCAATCGCGGCGAGCCGTGCTGGCCGCGTTGCCCGGCGTCATCCTCCTTCCCGGAACCCTCGCGGCGTGCTCGGGGCCGATGACCAACCGGGAGCCGCAGTCGACGGCCCAGGCCACGACCACGGCGCCGTCGACCTCCATCGCCGCCGCCGACATCCCCGTGGGCACCGCGAAGGTGGTCGACGCGGGAGGCGCCGGGGTCGTCGTCGCGCAGCCGAGCGAAGGCGAGTTCGTCGCGTTCTCCGCGTCGTGCACGCACCAGGGCGCGCGGATCAAGGTCGCCGACGGGATGTCGCTGCGGTGCCCGCTCCACGGCTCGCAGTTCGACGCCGCGACGGGGAAGGTGACCAACCCGCCGGCGCAGCGCCCGCTCGACGTGGTACCCGTCGCCGTGCAGGGGGACCGCCTGGTCCTCGGGGCGTGATGGGCATCGCCGACATCAGAATCGGCGCCATCGCCATCGCTGTCTCAGCATCCGTGCCGGTGAGCGCCCGATGAGCCCCCAGGGCCTCCTCTTCGATTTCCTCGACGCGCAGCTCACGATCGGCGGCGTGCCGATCCTGTGGCGCGAGATCGTCGGCAACGTCTTCGGCGTCGCCTCCGCGATCGGAGGGATGCGCCGGCAGTCGTGGGCCTGGCCGGTGGGGATCGTCGGGAATCTCCTGCTCTTCACGGTCTTCCTCGGCGGCGTCTTCCACACCCCGCAGGACCTCGACCTCTACGGGCAGGCCGGGCGGCAGGTGATGTTCTGCGCCGTGAGCATCTACGGCTGGTGGGCGTGGACGTCGACGCGCAGGCGTGCGCGACGGACGGGGATCGCGCCCGGCGTGGGCACCGATGTCGTCCCGCACTGGGCGACGAACCGGCAGCGGATCGGCATCGTCGTGGCGATGGCCGTGGGCACCGCCGCGCTGTCCTTCCTCTTCTCCGCCCTCGGCTCGTGGGGGCCCGTCGCCGACGCGTGGATCTTCATGGGATCCCTTCTCGCGACCTACGGGATGGCGCGCGGCTGGACAGAGTTCTGGTTACTGTGGATCGCGGTCGACGTGGTCGGTGTCCCGCTGCTGCTCAAGGCCGGGTACTACCCCTCGGCCGCGCTGTACCTGGTGTACGCGGCGTTCGTGGTGTGGGGATTCGTCGTGTGGTTGCGCGTGGGTCGCCGGTCCGGCTAGTCCGCCCAGGCGGCGGCATGGAGGATGACGTCGACCGCCACGGCAGTGCCGGCCGGACGGATATCGTGCCGCAGCGAGAGCACGCGCAGTCCTTTCGCTGCGGCCGCGAGCTCCTCGATCGACGGAAGCGTGCTCGGGTCCTGCGGCCCGCCGACGCCGCGGCGCATGTTCTCTGCCGCGTGCCCGAGGTAGACGAGATGCCCGCCGGGCGCGAGCCAGCCCGCGGCGCGGCGCAGTATCGCCCCGAGCGTATCGGCGGGGAGCTGGAGGAATCCGACGACCACGAGGTCGACGGGGCTCTCGGGCTCCCATTCCAGACCGTCGGCGGCGATCCATTCGACGTGCCCGGGCCTGCCTTCGTCCGAATCGCGCTCGCGTGCGCTGTCGATGACCTCCGCGGAGATGTCCACCGCCGACACGTTCCAGCCGAGCCCGGCGAGCCAACGCGCGTGGCGGCCGTCGCCGGAGCCGAGGTCCACGGCCGTCCCCGGCTCGAGGCCGGCCTCCTGCGCAGAAGCGACCTGCGAGACGATCGTCGCCGCGGGCGTGATCCCCCAGGGATCGGGGTGCGCGAGGTAGCGCTCGGTCCAATCGGTCGACGACAAGGGCGTTCCTCTTCGTGCTGTGCAGTAATGGCGTTGTCCGGCCGCCACGCCGGACGCGGGGTTTCCGAAGTGTCCGGAGCGCCCGGAGGCGGAGGCGCCGGTGGCGTCTCGGTCCCGGCCGGCGCCGCCTGGGTGCGGCGCCGTGTCCACCCGAGACCTTACGAGCCCGGCCCCGGCGACGCCACGTCGCCGGGGCCGGGCTCGCTTCCGGACCGCTTCTCGCCGATGACGGCTAGCGTCCCGGGCCACCCTGGGGGAAGCCGCCGCCGGGCTGCCCCGGATTCCCCGGCATGCCCTGCTGGCCCTGGCCGTAGGGATTGCCGCGGAACTGCGGCTCGCGCTGCGGAGCCTGCCGCGGATCTCCGGCAGCGCCGGGATCCGCGTGGCGGCCGTATTCCGGGCCGCTCTGATCCTGCGGTGCCTGGCGGCCGAGTTCTCGCTGATCGGGGCCCTGCTGGCTCTGGGCGCCGCCAGGCGCAGCGGCGCCGGGGCGCCCGGTCGCCGAGCCGCCCTCGTCCGCCGGGACCATGTCGAACACCTCGGGGCGCGGAGGGGTGGCGCGACCACGAGGTGCGGCGTCGTCCACCTCGGTGGTGGTGCGGGCCGCGGCCTCGGCCTGCTTGACGCTCTCGACGATCGAGGGATCGGTGGAGGTGTCGAACCAGGCCTCCGGTGGACTCGCCGCCTCGGGCTCGACCACCGGCTCGTCCGAGGGTTCGTAGCGGAAGACGCCCGGCTCCTCCTCCTTGGCCATCGCGCGCGCGAACTTCTCGAGGGAGTCGCCGAACTGCGAGGGGACCATCCACATGGTCGCCGC
This sequence comes from Dietzia sp., assembly GCF_036741115.1. NCBI lineage: Bacteria > Bacillati > Actinomycetota > Actinomycetes > Mycobacteriales > Dietziaceae > Dietzia > Dietzia sp. The sequence continues at coordinate 63,192 of NZ_DAINST010000002.1, read as the reverse complement.
ATCGCCCTTCGCCATCTCGGGGAGATTCTGGACGTACTGGTAGGCGAGCATCTCGGGGCTCGGCTTCGAGGCCTTGATCGAGGAGTTGACCTTCGCGATCGCCGCCGCCTCGCCCTCGGCGGTGAGGTACTTGGCGGCGCGCTGGCCCTGTGCGCGCAGCATGAGAGACTGCCGCTCGGCCTCGGCCGAGAGGATCGCGGACTGCTTGGCGCCCTCCGCGTCGAGGATCGCCGCCTGCTTCGCGCCCTCGGCGGTCTTGATCGAGGCCTCGCGCTGGCCCTCGGCCGTGAGGATCATCGCGCGCTTCTCCCGGTCGGCCTTCATCTGCTTCTCCATCGACTCCTGGATGGAGGGCGGCGGGTCGATCGAGCGGAGCTCGACGCGGGCGACGCGCAGGCCCCAGCGGCCGGTCTCGGAATCGAGGACGCCGCGGAGCTGCTTGTTGATCATGTCGCGGCTCGTGAGCGTCTGCTCGAGCGTGAGCCCGCCGACGACGTTGCGCAGGGTGGTCGTCGCGAGCTGCTCGACGGCGACGATGTAGTTGTTGATCTCGTACACTGCCGCCTTGGGATCGGTGACCTGGAAATACACGACCGTGTCGATGGACAGCGTGAGGTTGTCCTGGGTGATCATCGACTGGGGAGGGAACGCGACGACGCGCTCGCGGAGGTCGACCTTCGCGCGGATCCGGTCGATGAACGGCAGGAGCAGCGTGAGCTGGCCGTTGACCGTGCGGTGGTAGCGGCCGAGGCGCTCGATCACCGCCGCCTCGGCCTGGGGGATGAGCTTGATCGTGCCGGCCACGATGACGACCGCGAGGATCACCACGACCAGCAGGAATATCAGTGCGGAGCTCATTGGCGCATCAGTCCTAACCCAACGCTTCGGCCGGAGGTTCCGGCGGTTCTCTACTTCTGCCTCAAGTCCTGGATGCGTTTCCCGGGAGAATGTTCCTAGACGTATTTCTTCGCGACGATGGCCGTGGCGCCGTCGATCTCGTGGATCCACACGTGCTCGCCCACCGCGAATTCCTCGCCCGGGACCAGCGCCCGCGCCGTCCACTCGTCCCCGCCGATCGTGACCAGCCCGGGGGCCCCGGAGATCGCGCCCGTGATCTCGGCCTCGCGGCCCGTGAGTGCATCGACGTTGGTGTGCGCCCCTGTGCCGGCGAGCAGCCGGCTCTTCGCCAGCGGGCGCACGCCGAGCACGAGCACGATGGAGACGATCGCGAACACTATGCCCTGCAACCAGATCGGAGCCCCGAGCGCCGCGGCACCCGCCCCGCCGAGCGCGCCACCGGCGAGCATGAGCAAGAACAGGTCCCCGCTCGCCGTTTCGGCAAGCGCGAGTAGTCCGGCTCCGGCCAGCCAAATGAGTGCGGGCATGGTCCCCAGGCTACCGAGGCGAGGGGGCCGGCGGGGTGCGCTTCCGGATCACGAGAAGGCAACGATCCCGCCCTCCGGGAGCAAATCGTGTCTCCCCTGAATTCGGTGAGCAGGTCGTATAAAGCGAAATCCATACTATGGTGTGCCTCATCACCTTGCGTTTCTGCGCGAGCAGCGCAATGGTGGGGATTCGGTGGCCTCCGCCGCCGGAATTGACTTACGAATCAAAGGGATGATCGACAGATGCCTTACGACATGCTGGTGCAGGCCTGGGACGCCATCTTCAACGCGATCCGCCTTCCCCTCGCCGGTTCGCTCGACCCGATCACGGCGAACATCGAGGGCCCGTAGTCCACAGCTCCTGCGGGTGAGCGCAGGCCCGAGCCCGGCCGGCCCGACCGGCCTCCATACGGGCCCGCCCGCCACCTCCCGCCCGCGCTGTAGATATACAACCCGCCGCGCGCGCCAATTCCCGACACCACGGGAGGCGCGCGCGGCTACCCGTGCCCGCTCCGCGGCGAGGAAGTGAATCGTCTATGACGGCGAAGGCCGAACCCACCCCAGTCCGCGAGCTGCCCTCGGGCGCCGATGTCCGGCTCGTGGTGTGCGATATGGACGGCACGCTGCTCGGCGCCGATGGGAAGATCTCCCTGCGCACATGGGAGGCGATCCGCGCGATGCGCGACGCCGGGATCGCCTTTGCTCCGGCCAGCGGGCGCCAGTACTCCACGCTTGCCGGCATCTTCGCCGACATCCACGCCGGGCTCACCGTCATCGCCGAGAACGGCACCGTTGTCATGCGCGACGGCCAGCCCCTCGCGATCTCCCCGCTTCCCGCCGGCGTCGTACCCGCCGCGGTCGAGGTCGCACGGTCGTTCGGCTCCTACACAGGGCGCGATGGCGCGGGGGTCGTCGTGTGCACGCCGACCATGGCGTATGTCGAGCGAGGGGATCCCGACTTCCTCCGCGAGGTGCGCCACTACTACCACGCACTCGAGGTGGTCCCGGACCTGCTGGAAATCGGCGAGGGAGAAGCGATCAAGGTCGCCGTGTTCACCTTCGACGACGCCGAGACCGTGCTCGCCCCGCCGCTGCGCTCCGCCGGGCTCCCGGATATCGCGGAGGTCGTGGTCTCTGGCAAGCACTGGGTCGACCTCATGCCGCCCGGCGTCGACAAGGGCGTCGCCCTCGAGCGCCTGCAGAACCGCCTCGGCATCACGCCTGCCGAGACCATGGCCTTCGGGGACTACCTCAACGACCTCGAGATGCTCGACCGCGCCGAGATGTCGTTCGCCATGGCGAACGCGCACCCCGCCGTCATCGACAGGGCCCGGTACGTCGCGCCGGCGAACGACGTCGACGGGGTGGCGCAGATCCTCGAGTTCCTCGTCGGTCCGCACATCGGCTACACCGGCCCGCTCGAGCGCGGGGCGCGGGGCTAGCGCGGTGGCGATCAAGGGCTTCGGGCCGCGCTACCGCTCGCCGCGCGGCGAGGAGGACGCCGCAGACGGCGGCGAGAACTCGCGCTACGACCGCTCCGCGCGGCGCGGCCGGCCGGGGAAGACCCCGATGGACCTCGGCACGAAATCCGTGGTCTATGGCATCGGTGCGCTGCTCATCAGCTGGATCCCCGTGCTCAACATCATTGGGCTCGTCGCTGCGCTCATCACCATCGCGTTCTCGCTGTTCGTGCGCGTGCCGAATACGGCCGTCGACATCGAGCCGAACATGCGACGCGCGAACATCGGCCTCGCGCTCGGCATTGCGGCGATCATCGTGTTCGGGGTGTCGACGGCGATCACGCTGCATCTCAATCCGGCATAGGGGCCGTGCAGCGCGAGACGGGTCGGCCGTCCGAATAGGCCGTGAAATCCGAATCGGTCGGCCGGGCTAGGCCTCCCGGTCGATCCAGGCCTCGGCGAGGAGCTGCATCGAGCGGATCCTGTCGGCCGGATCGTGCGCGTAGGTCACGGTGATGAGCTCGTCCGCGCCCGTTTGCTCGACGAGGGCGTCGAGCTCGGCGACCACCTCGTCCGCGGTTCCGACGGCGCTGATCCGCAGCGCCGAATCGAGCATCGCGATCTCCATCGGCGTGGCGACCTCGGCGAGATCGGGGATCGGCTTCGACAGCCGTGTCTGTCGACCGCGGCGGATGCCGAGGAACATGCGCTGGGTGGTGGTGAACTGCCGGCGCGCCTCCTCGGTAGTGTCCGCGACGAAGACGTTGACCGCGACCATGACGTGCGGCTTCTCCAGCCGGGCAGTCGGAGCCTCGGTGGAGAACGTCTCGCGGTATTGCGCGATCGCGTCCTCGAAGCCCTCGGGCTGGAAGTGGCTCGCTACCGCGAACGGGAGGCCGAGCTGCCCCGCGATTCCGGCGCCGTTGACGGTCGAGCCCAGCACCCACAGCGGGACCTCGGTGCCCTTCGAGGCCACCGAGGACACCGGTGTCGAATGGCCGGTGCCGCGAGCGGAGAACCAGCCCTGGAGGTCGTAGAGCGCCTGCGCGAAGGCCTGCGGCTCGGGGGTGAAGTGGTTGATAAGCGAGGAGGTCATCGGATCCGTGCCGGGCGCGCGCCCTAGGCCGAGGTCGATGCGACCGGGCTCGAGCTGGGCGATCGTCCCGAAATCCTCGGCGACCTGCAGCGGCGCGTGGTTCGGCAGCATGATCCCGCCGGAGCCCACGCGGATCGACTCCGTCGCCGCGGCGGCCCTCGCGATGATCACCGAGGTCGCCGAGCTCGCCACGCCCTCGGTGTTGTGGTGCTCGGCGTACCAGTAGCGGAAGTAGCCGGCGTCCTCGGCCGCGGCGATGGATTCCATCGAGGCGCCGAGCGCCGTCCCGGCATCGGTGGAGACGCCGACGAGGTCGAGGACCGATAGCGGCACGCCCTTGCGCGAGCGGGCGGCGGCGTCCGTGAAATCGCCGAGCGCGGCGGCGTCGGTCGGGGGTTCGGAGGGCGAGGGGGTTGTGGCGTCCGTCGTCATGATTACTGGTTTACTCTCCACAGGCGAACCGGGCCCCGCGGGCCCGGAGAAGGGAGCGCGGCCATGAGTGACGGCGAACAGGCGGGGCGCATCAGGCGGGCCGAGTCCGCGGTGGAGCCCGAACCCGCGCTGGAATCCGTGACCGAGCTGCTCGACGAAACGCGCGCCATCGCGGCGCGGTACTTCTTCGCCCGCGGCGGCGAACAGGGCACCCGGGACAAGGGGGCCGAAGGCAGGGGCTCGAGCGGATCGCGCGCCTTCGACCCGGTGACGGAAGCGGACACCCGGATCGAGGCGGTCCTACGCGCCGGGATCGAGGAGCGCTGGCCCGACGATCGGATCATCGGCGAGGAAGAGGGCGCCTCGGGCGCCGAGGACGCAGCCCGGTGCTGGTACCTCGACCCGATCGACGGCACCAAGGCGTTCGTCACGGGCATGGCGGGCTGGGGCACGCTCATCGGGGTCGTCGAGGACGGGCGCGCCGTCGCCGGGTGGATGGACCAGCCGGTGCTCGGCGAGACTTACCGCTCCGTGGACGGAACCGCCGAGGTGCTGCGCCGCGGAGCGCTCGTCGACGCCGGCGCCCCCGAGCGCGAGGAGCTGCGCGTGAGCGGCTGCACCGAGCTCTCCGATGCCGTGCTGTACTCCACCCACCCGTCGATGTTCGACGGCTCCGGGCTGGAGTACGCGGCGCTCGCGGGAGCGGTGCGGCTCGGCCGCTACGGCGGCGACTGCTATGCCTACTGCCAGCTCGCGGCGGGACGGGTGGACCTCGTGGTCGAGGCGACGCTGGGGCCGCACGACATCGTCGCGCTCATCCCCATCGTCGAGGGCGCCGGTGGGGTGATCGAGGGCCCGGGGGGGCAGAGCCCCATCGCGGGAGGAACGGTCGTCGCGGCCGCTAGCCCGGAGCTCGCCGCCCAGGCGTGGGAGGCACTGGGCAGGTAGCCGGGCGGCTCGCGGGTTATTGTGGGCTTACTCACATACGATCCGATTGGAGCCGACCATGGGTGCACTGTTTCCCGAATACCGCCCGAGCTGGGAAGGCGAGGACCACCAGGCCCTCCGCGCCCACGCCCGCGAATTCTTCGCCAAGGAGATGACCCCCAACCAGGAGAAGTGGGCGGAGCAGCACTACGTCGATCGGGAGACGTGGCGCAAGACCGCGGCCGCCGGCCTCGTGGGCGTGGACATGCCCGAGGAGTACGGCGGGCAGGGCGGCGACGCCGCGATGGAGATGCTCGTCGCCGACGAGCTGTGCCTGGCGAAGGACACGGCGTTCGGTTACGGAGTGGGCTCGACCATCACCCCGCACTACATCGTCGAATACGGCACCGAGGAGCAGAAGAAGACCTGGCTTCCGGCGATCGGTTCCGGCGAGAAGATCGCCGCCGTGGCCATGACCGAGCCGGGGGCCGGCTCCGACCTCAAGGGCGTTCGTACCACCGCGAAGCGCGACGGCGATTCCTACGTGATCAACGGGTCCAAGACGTTTATCACCAACGGCGGATCGGCCGACACCGTAGTCGTCGTGGCGAAGACCGACGCAGAGGCCGGGCACAAGGGGATTTCGCTCTTCGTGGTCGATGCCGAGAGCGAGGGCTACTCGGTGGGCCGGGTGCTCGACAAGATCGGCCGCCGGGGCGCAGACACGGCCGAGCTCTTTTTCAACGACCTCCGAGTGCCGGCCGAGAACCTCATCGGCGAGGAGGAGGGCCAGGGCTTCTACCAGCTGATGAAGCAGCTGCCGCGCGAGCGCCTGAGCATCGCCGTGGATTCGGTGGGCATGGCCGAGGCCGCGATCCTCGACACCATTGCGTACACCAAGGAGCGCGGCGCGTTCGGGCAAACGATCTTCGATTTCCAGAACACGAAGTTCGAGCTCGCCGACTGCAAGTCCAAGGTCCTCGCCGCGCGCACCATGGCGGACCTCGGCGTCCAGATGCTCCTCGACGGGACACTCGACGCCGCGACGGCCTCGATGATGAAGCTCCATTGCACCGAGGTGCTCGGGGAGGTCACCGACCGCTGCCTCCAACTCTTCGGCGGCTACGGCTACATGATGGAGTACCCCATCGCGCAGATGTATGCCGCCGCCCGCGTCGCGAGGATCTACGGCGGCGCCAACGAGATCATGAAGGAACTGATCTCGCGCGGACTCTAGGGCTCCTCGGTGCGCGCGGGCCGCGGGCGGCTGAGGTGTTCGCGCACCGAGGTGAAGGAATCGTCGGAGCCACCGGCGTCCTCCGACGAGAGCTCGGTGGCCATCCGGTCGATCATCGCCTGGAGCATCAGCGTGATCGGCTCGACCAGCTCGGAGCCGTCCCCGCGCTTGCCGCTCGTGTACCACCAGTTGAGCAGTCGCGAGGAGAAGCCGACCATGCCGATCGAGCACTCGCGCAGCCGTGGGTGCGGGCGGCCGAGGAGCGCGACCGCGTAGTCCTCGATGAGCCGACTGAACGAGAAATTTGCCGACGGGATGAGGCCGTCCTCCCTGTCCGCGCCCGCAGTCGTCGCGTCGATCACCGTGATGTTCGCGCGCAGCGGGTCCTCGAGGCAGTACTCGACATAGCCGCGGGTCGCCGCGGTGATGAGCGGATGGACTGCTCCGGACTTTTCGGCCTCCGCGACGTCGTCCTCGGCGACCTCGGCGACCGCGGCGAGCACGCGGTCGCGGATCTCCTCGATGTGCTGGTCGTACAGAGTCGCGAGGATGTCACCTCGCGAGGAGAAGCTCTCGTAGAAATAGCGTTCGGACAGCCCTGCCTGCCGACAAATCGCGCGCACGGTGGCAGCGCCGTAGCCGTTGGCGCCGACGAGGTGGAATGCGGCGTCGAGAAGAGCCAGCCGCCGCGCGCTCTCGCGCTCGCTCGCAGTCTTCCCTCCGTAGACCCGGCGGCGACGCCGGCCGCGGTCGCGCCCGTTTCCTCCGCCGTCAGTCTTGTGTGTGGATGTGGAACCGGCGCCGGCGCTGCTGCCGGATCGGTCTGGTTTCGGTTCGGGTTCCGTATTCCCTGGGGTGGACATGGAGTCCTTTCCGGGCTGGTGTCGTGCCGGATTCGGGCCGGCAACCGCCTGCCTCGACGCCTCGGAATCGTAGCGGGTGCATTGCGCCAGGGCGCCACGGGCCGGAATTCGAGGGGACAAGTATTGCCCCGCAACGGCTATGGCTCCATCGTTGGGGCCAGGCGGGGCGACTCCCCGGTCCCCGCGGCTCACGCCCCCAGGGGGTGGCGAAGGGAACTCGACTAGACTCGGCTGCGGTCGAAGCTGCGAGAGCCCTGATCCGACCGGCATCCGTTTCGTGTGTGCAACATCACATGGGGGCGGTAAGCTGTGGATACAAAGGGTATTCCTGCGGGCTTTCGGCGAGCCCGGGCCGGTCCGGGTGGCATAAGAAAGTTCGTCACATAACGTTGTTGGGGAAATGACTACCTTCACAGAGGGACCTGAATCCGAGAACGGAGCAGCCGGAAACGGCGGCTCCGGCGAATCAGATGGAGTCACCTTTCGGGTGCCCGTCGTCGCCGATGGACTGCGGATGTGGGAGGTTGCCCGGGATACCGGGGTGCTCGACCTCAACACCACCTACGCCTATACGCTGTGGGCGAAGGAATTCGCCGAGACCTCGGTCGTCGCGGAGGTAGAGGGCAAGGTCGTCGGTTTCGTCACCGGCTTCTCCCGCCCCTCCGAGTCGGACACCTTCTTCCTGTGGCAGGTCGGCGTTGACGCCGACCAGCGCGGCAAGCGCCTCGCGGCGCGAATGGTCCATGCTATCCTCGATCGCCTCGAGCCGGGAGGCGTGGTCCGCCTGCGCACCACGATCAGCCCGGACAACGAGGCTTCGCAGAAGCTCTTCGGTTCCGTCGCACGCGATCGCGGCAAGGAGCTCGTCAAGGAGGACTACCTCTCGGCCGCCGATCTGGGCGAGGGCCACGAGCCGGAAGATCTCTACACCATCGCCTAACGGTTTCCGCGCGCCTGCGCGAGCTGCGGCTAATCACGATTCACCACGTGGAATTACCCACAAGGAGCTGATTTCGATGACAGACAAGCAGAACGACAACGAGGTTCCAGAGGACATCGCCGCCTACGAGGGCGACTCGGACGTGCAGATCTTCGGCGATCGCGAGTCCGAGGTCCGCTCGTACTCGCGCAACTGGCCCGACGTCTTCGATTCCTCGAAGGGCGTGCGCCTCACCACCGAGAGCGGCGAGCAGTACCTCGACTTCTTCGGCGGCGCCGGCGCGCTCAACTACGGCCACAACGACGACGATCTCAAGGCCGCGCTCCTCGAGTACATCGAGCGCGACGGGATCACCCACTCGCTCGACAAGTTCACCGTCGCCAAGCGCGAGTTCCTCCAGACGTTCACGGACAAGATCCTCGAGCCGCGCGGCCTCGACTACAAGGTCATGTTCCCCGGACCGACGGGCACGAACGCCGTGGAGTCGGCGCTCAAGCTGGCCCGCAAGGTCACGGGCCGCGAGGCGATCCTCAACTTCACCAACTCGTTCCACGGCATGACCCTCGGTTCGCTGTCGGTGACAGGCAACTCGATGAAGCGCGCGGGCGCCGGCGTCCCCCTCGTCCACGCGACCCCCATGCCGTACGACAACTACTTCGGCGGCATCACCGAGGACTTCCAGTGGATGGAGCGGGTCCTCGAGGACTCGGGCTCGGGCATCAACCGGCCAGCCGCCGTCATCGTCGAGTGCGTCCAGGGTGAGGGCGGCATCAACGCCGCGCGCGCCGAGTGGCTGCGCGCCCTCAACGACCTCTGCGTCCGCCACGACATCCTCCTCATCGTCGACGACGTCCAGATGGGCTGCGGCCGCACGGGCGAGTTCTTCTCGTTCGAGTTCGCCGGGATCAAGCCGGACATCGTTACACTGTCGAAGTCGATCGGCGGCTACGGCCTGCCGCTCGCGCTCACCCTCTTCCGCCCGGACCTCGACGTCTGGGCTGCCGGCGAGCACAACGGCACCTTCCGCGGCAACAACCTCGCGTTCGTCACCGCCGCTAAGGCCCTCGACAAGTTCTGGTCGGACGACAAGCTGCAGAAGCACACCCTCGCCAACGGCGAGTGGCTCCGCGAGTTCTTCGGCAAGCTCGTCGAGAAGTACCCGGAGGAGCTGGAGCTGCGCGGCCGCGGCATGGCCTTCGGCATCGCGTTCACCAAGCGGCCCGAGCTCGCCGAGGAGGTCCTTGCCGGCTGCTTCGATCGCAAGCTACTCGTCGAGACCGCGGGGCCGAACGACGAGGTCGTCAAGTTCCTCGCGCCGCTGGTCATCTCCCGAGAGGACCTCGAAGAGGGCTCGAAGATCTGCTACGACGTGATCGACGAGCTGCTCTCGGCGTAACCTCGGTGGTCCGCGGCGGCGCCCGGCCGGAAAGTTCCGGCCTCCGCCGTCGGGAGCCGTCCGGGGAACCCCGCGACGCGAATCGCTAGACAAAAGTAGTAACACACATGCGAGAAGGAGTCTCAACATGATCGTCCGTACTACCGACGAGATCACCGGAACCGACCGCGACGTTTCCAACGAGGAGAACACCTGGCGCTCGAAGCGCATCGTGCTCGGAGGCGACAAGGTGGGCTTCAGCTTCTACGAGACCACCATCCCGGCCGGAACCGAGAACGAGTTCCACTACGCCAACCACATCGAGGCCGTGTGGCTGGTCAAGGGCAAGGGGACGCTGCGCGACCTCGACAACGACACCGAGTACCCGCTCGCCGCCGGCTCGATGTACCTGCTCAACGGTCACGAGAAGCACCAGGTGATCTGCGAGGAGGAGATGGTCATGCTCTGCGTCTTCAACCCGCCGGTCACCGGCCGTGAGGTCCACGACGAGAACGGCGTGTACCCGCTCATCACGGAGGACTAGTCACCGCCGGTATCCGGCCGCAGTCTTTCGACACGACGCCCCCGCCAGGGATTTCCGGGGCGGGGGCGTCGTCGTGTTCCGGGTCCGGGCTCAGGGTTCGATCGCACGCACCCAGTCGCCGTGGCCGTGCGTCGTGGCGAGTGGATGACCGTTGACGGCGATGGCGAACATCCCCTTGTTCTTCCGGATCGCGGCCGGGAGGCGATCGGCGACCTCGGGGAGGATCGAGACCCCCTCGGAGGAGATCCACACGGCGCCCTCCGAGCGTGAGAGCTCGGCCATCGTGTCCGCGAAGCGGGCACGGTCGTCGGGGTCGAGGTAGGCGAGTACGGCCGTGTGGAAGACGACGGGCCGCGCTTCTGGTGCCGCCCTGCGGGCCTCGATGACGGCATCGGCGATCCGTTCGACGAGGTCGCCACGGAGGACGTGGGCCGGCTCGGCGGCGGCGATGTCGAGCGCGGCGCGGAGACGGTCGATCCGCTCGGGCTGGCCCGGCCACACGAGGGCCTCGAGCCAGCGACGGGAGTCCGCGTCGGCGGGATCGAGCGGGTTGAGGTCGACGCCGCCGCGCCAGCGGACCTCGGGGACGCGGCGGGGCGGGGCGATCATCCCGCGTACAGAGCATTCGAGAACGGGTGCGTCCGGACCGGCGCCCGGTGGGTCGAGCGCGAGAGTGGTCGCCGAGTCCTCGACGGCGAAGCGGAAGCGGTAGCGGTCGGGATAGAGGCACAGGCCCGCCGAGGCGCCGGCCTCGATCAGCGAGATCGCCCCCGGTTCGGGCGCGCCCGCGGCGGCCGCGGAGAAGAACGGGAGCAGGCAAGCGGTGCGCTTGGCCTCGTTGGTCTGGGTGGCGCGGCGGAGGGCCTCGGTCTCGACGTCGTCCCAGCGCTCGTTGAGGAACGCCGCGAACTGCTCGTAGTCGGTGGTCTCTGCGGCGCCGAGGAAGCGCGCCACGGCGAAGACCAGGACCGGTTGACGCCGGAGGGGCGGGAGCTGCGCAATGAGGTCCGCCGTCCGGCGGTCCCCTGCCACCCCCGTCGCCCAGGACGCATAGACGGGGTTCCGGCCGCGGACCTCGAACTCGGCGAAGCGGGCGTAGCGTTCGGAGACATCGACCACGTGAGCGGAATCCATGCGGACATTCTGGCACGCGGGGAAGAGGCGACGTATAGTGGTTGACGTATCAACAAACTGTATTGCGACGCCGCCAGGACGGCCCGCGACGACGCATCCACCGCGGTAGGAGGAACCCATGGCCGAAGAGAACGCTTCCGATCTCAAGCCCGACAACCTGCCGAAGACCGGAGCCTACGTCCGGGACACCACGTACATCAACGACCGGGTGGTGGCATCACTCGAGCCGGGCAGTGCCCCGCAGGGCGACGTCATCGGCGAAATGAAGTGGCCCGTCGAGGCGGGGCGTTACCGGCTCGCCGCCGCGCGCGCGTGCCCGTGGGCCCATCGCTCCGTGATCACCCGGCGCCTCCTCGGCCTCGAGGACTCGATCTCGCTCGCCCTGGCCGGCCCGACGCACGACAAGAACTCGTGGATCTTCGACCTCGACCCCGAGGGCCGGGACCCTGTGCTCGGGATCGAGCGCCTCCAGGAGGCGTACTTCAATCGGATTCCCGATTACCCGCGCGGGATCACGGTGCCGGCGCTCGTCGACATCGAGTCGCGGTCCGTGGTGACCAACGGCTTCTCGAAGATGAACACGGACTTCGTCCGGGAATGGAGCGGGCTCCACCGCGCAGGTGCCCCCGACCTGCTGCCGGACGAGCAGGCGGACGAGATCGCGGAGATCGACGACCGGGTCTACCCCTCGCTCAACAACGGCGTCTACCGCACCGGCTTCGCTGCGGACCAAGGACCGCACGAAGAGGCGTTCGATGAGGTCTTCGCCACCCTCGATTGGCTCGAGGAGCGGCTCTCGAACCGCCGCTACCTCGTGGGCGACCACATCACCGCCGCCGATATCCGGACCTTCACCACGCTCGTCCGTTTCGACGCGGTCTACCACGGGCACTTCAAGGTCAACCGGAACAAGATCAGCGAGATGCCGGCGCTCTGGGGCTACCTCCGTGACCTGTTCCAGACCCCGGGATTCGGCGACACCACCGACTTCACGCAGATCAAGGAGCACTACTACGTGGTGCACCACGAGATCAATCCCCGCGGTGTGGTTCCCAAGGGGCCGAGCCTCGCCGGGCTGCTCACGCCGCATCACCGTGAGGAGCTCGGTGGTTCGCCATTCGGCGACGGCACCGCTCCCGGTCCCGTGCCCGCGGGCGAGGAGGTGCCGTACGAGAATTCGGCGGCTGCGGATCTGCCGGAACGGGTCTCGAAGCACGTCGGGAGCTGAGCCGATACGGTCGAATAGGCGCTCGTTAGGCTCGTTGATTACGCGCCTGAATCCGGGAAGCCACGGGCCCGGGCGAGGTACTCTCGGCCAGTGGGAAGAAGTAATCTGGCTCAACTCAAGTCCGTTGGCGATCTGCTCGCGACCGAATTGGCGATTCCGGACTACCAGCGGCCTTATTCGTGGTCTATAAGAAACGTTGATGAGCTCGTCCGTGACATCTGGGCCTTTCGAGAAAAGAGCTCGTACCGGGTCGGCACGATCATCACTCATCGTCCGCCCGGGACTGTGCCGGAAGGCTCCGCGGATATCGTTGACGGACAGCAACGCTTCTTCACGTTCGCTCTCCTTGCCATCGCTCTCTGCGAGTCGCCCGAGATCGTCCACTCAAGCTCGTCAACCTTTCCTGATCTCGATCGACTACGTAGCATTGATGTTCCCCAGCACGGCCGAAGGCGGAGCGTAGCCAACCTCGCGGCGAATTTCGCTCACCTTCGAGAAATGCTGGGAACGTGGTCAAAAGACGACCGGCAAGAACTTCTCGACACTTTGCTCGGCAAGTGTGAGGTCGTGATCATGACTCTCGACGACCTCGACGCGGCATTCCAGATGTTCGACTCCCAGAACACCCGAGGCAAGGAGCTGTACACGACAGATCTGCTCAAGGCTTTTCACCTCAGGGAGATGAGGACGCTGCCGGGCATGATCAACATGCGCGACGAGATGGTGAGGCTCTGGGAGGAGATGCCGGCGGCGTCCGTATCGATGTTGTTCAACGACGTCCTCTTCAAGATCAAGCGCTGGTCCAACGGCCGCGATGTGCCCGAAAAGGGATTCACCAGCGGTAACGTTGACATATTCAAAGGGATCCGGGAAGAAGGCGGTACGCAAGTGGGCGCGCCTTGGTCGCTTCCGTACCTCTATGCGAAGAACTTCACGGATAGCTATCGAGCGTCAAATGACACTCTGCTTCGCTACGGGGTTATTCGTTCGATCGATTTTCCGTTTCAGGTCGATCAGCCGATCATCAACGGCGAGACGTTTTTCCAGATGACTAGTCACTACTATCGCCTCGGTCGGGCCGTCGGATTTTTCGATGACGCTCATCGATCAGAGGGGCCTGTTGGCGAGATCCGACTACCTGCGAATGTCATTTCTGTGCTCGACGCCTTGAATTCCCACATGGCTCGGTTCTCGGGAGATAGACGATTCGCGTTCGTTCTCGATCTCATCCGATGCCTGACCTTCTACTACGTTGATCGATTTGGTGGCGAGCTCCTCGACAGAGCCGTGACACTCTTTGTCCGCTATGCGATGGCACTACGAGTCGAGATGCGCACGCTTAAGCGGGCGACGGTGAATAACTACGCTCTTGGTATCACCGATCGAGGCAACCTTCCGGCAGTGAATCTGTTCTCCGAGCTCCGGCAATCAATAGATCCCGCGGATTTTGTTCGCATCGTCCGGGTATCAAGCCCTGCGTCTTTCGAAAGATACGAGGATCTCCACTACTTCTTCGAGCGGAGTTGGAACATCATGGACCAAGTAGCTGAGGGAGCGTAATAGTGAGCACTCCACCCGAAGACCTCACCGTCCGGGCGTTATTTGAGGACAGCAGCTACGTTATCCCCGTCTACCAGCGCGCCTATGCCTGGGGAGAGGAGCAGATTGAGCAGCTACTGAGGGACGTACGCGACGCGCGAATCAAGGGTGTCCCCAATTACTACCTCGGGACCATAGTTGTCCACAGCGACACTCGAATTATCGACGGAGCTCCGGTAGAGAGGCTGGAGGTCGTGGATGGCCAGCAGCGTCTCACTACGCTGGCATTGATTCTCAGCCACCCGGTATGCCGAGAACTTCTCGGAGACGCCGTCGTCCCGGCGACGACGATCACCTTCGAGGGGCGACAACGGTCGCAATCCGATCTCGCCGCCCTTGCTCAATACCCGAACGACCTCTATACACTCGAGTCGCCCGCGAGGACTCTCGCTACCGACGAGATCGCGAATGGTATCCAGGTGATCACTCGTTGCATTGTGGCTGCGAACGGTGAGGCAGTTTTTGTAGAGAAGAATGATCTCGAGTATCTAATAGATTCCGTGGTTGTTGTGCGGGCTTCGCTCCCCGGCGACACGGACCTCAACCACTATTTCGAGATCATGAACAGCCGGGGTGAGCAGCTCTCGAAGCACGAGATCGTTAAGGCGCGACTGCTGAACAAGCTGGAGGAATCCCACAATGAGCGATCGACGCTCACGGCTCTATGGGACGCGTGCTCCGATATGACACGGTATCTGCAAATGGGCTTCCTTTCGAACAATCGAAGCGACATCTTCGGCGTGAACTGGGATCGAATCGAAGTTGACTCGTGGGACGAACTCGTGGCGGATTGCGGACAGGTCACGCCAGCAGAGTCAGTGGGGACGACCTTGGGAGGCGTGCTCGATGCTGAGTGCTCGGTCGTTGAGGATGGCCAAGAAAAAGACCTCGATCGTTACGAGTCAATTATCGATTTCCCGAACCTCTTGCTCCACGCACTTAGGCTCGACGTATCGTTGAGAATAGAGAAGAATCCGTCCTCGCCGACCTTCGACTGGGCGGATTCAGACCGCCCGTTCGGCCTCGACGATAAGCGGCTCATCGATCTCTTTGACGAATATGTTCGTACCGCTGAAGACGTTCGGGGCTTTATGTGGACTCTCTTCATCGTGCGGTTCTTATTCGACAACTACGTCATCAAGACTGACCAGAATAAGAATGTGAGCGAAAATGACTCTTTGTGGGTTCTTCACCGGCCCCACAGGACGGGATCGAGAGGCAGTTACAAACTATCGCCGCGGAACACCTTCCCGGGCGGTTCCTTGCGTGACGGAGATGAGCTGCCTGAACGTGTGCATGATCGGATCATCCACATACAGTCGATGTTTCAGGTCACCGATTCGCGGCGAACATACAAGAACTTCCTCTACGCTTTCCTTGAAATCCTCTGGTTTAAGCACGTCAAGGGGGATGTCGACGGCGAGCGCTATCTCGATTCCTTGAACGCTCTGGCGTCCAGACGCTCAGAATATCTCTGGCCCCAAATCGGTGAAACAGAAGGCCCGGAGGCGGTCGACCGGGGCGTGGGCGTGCCGCATTTCCTCTTCAACTACTTGGACTACCTGCTGTGGAACCGACTCGATTCCGGGGACTCAGCTTTGGCGGAGCTCACCGACGGAGTTGTTGTCGATGAAAGATTGATCGATGCGGGCAGCTTCGCTTTTCGCTATCGCACGTCTATCGAACACTTCGAACCACAGAATCCTGACACAGCTGCCGGGCATGTTCGGCTGCCCTCCGAGGTTCTCGACAGCTTCGGCAACCTCGCGATTATGTCAAGGTCGGAGAACAGCAAGCGCAATAACCTTTCCGCTGCGGCGAAGGAGAAGCAGTACCGGTCCGACCGGGAGTCCTTGAAGTTCCAGATCATGGCGGCGATTACCCATTCGAGGACTATGTGGGGCGAGGCCGAGATTGACGACCACGGACGGTTGATGCGAGAGGTTCTCAGGTCATCTGCCCAAGAACGGCATCGCGTATGGAGGGACCTCAATTGAGATCTCAGACAGCATCTGTCCGGAGAATCAACCAGTTAGCTCGCCGGGCATTCCCTTCGGTGAGGATCAACGCGTCGCCAAAGAGTAGCTCTGGCACATCAAACTCTTTCGGCCACACGGTCATGTAGGCGGCGTGGCCGTTGTGGTCGACTAGGCGCCGAGCAAGAGTCGACCGCGGCGTCAGCCGTCAGACGAGCCCATCGTGCGGGGAGGGCAGCTCGGCGTGGTGCCGCTCGGGCGGCACACACGCCTCAAGGAGCGCCACTCGATGCACCGGACTAAGCTGCGATCGGCAGCATAGGAAGACGTGCGCGCCGGAAGAGACGAGCGAGTCAGCGGGCCCGCGGCGTCGAGCGTGAAGTCGCCCGAGGACAGCGGCACCTGAAATCAAAGGCCCTTTCGCCGCATTTACTCCGGCTCACACACTTGGGCATTAGGTCCAGTACGGATCCTTGAGCACGCGCTTGACGAGCTTGCCGTTCTCCTGCCGTGGCAGAGCCTCGACGAAATCGACCGAGCGCGGCATCTTGAACCGCGCGAGCCGGCCGGAGAGCCCGGAGAGAATCGACTCGGCGAGAGCGGCCGCGGCGGCTTCGTTGGGGGGCACCGAGCCCGCAGACGGCTCGACGACCGCCTTGACCTCCTCGCCCCAATCCGGGTGCGGAATGCCGAACACCGCGGCGTCGCGGACCTCGGGGAGCGCGAGGAGCTCGGACTCGACCTCGGCCGGATAAATGTTGACCCCGCCGGAGATGATCATGTCGTTCTTGCGATCGCAGAGGAAGAGATAGCCGTCGGCGTCGAGGTAGCCGAGGTCGCCCATGGTGAACATCTTCCCGACCCGAGCACCTTCGGTCTTGTCGGGGTCCTTGTAGTAGCTGAAGGACGAGCCGCGCATCTCCACGTAGACGTTGCCGATCTCGCCGGTGGGGAGCGGACCTCCGTCGTCATCGAGGATGCGGATCTCGGAGGTGGCCCACGGCCGTCCCACGCTGCCGGGCTTGTGCAGCCACTCCTCTCCGGTGATCGTGCAACCGCCGCCCTCGGTGCCCGCGTAGTACTCCGTGAGCTTCGGGCCCCACCACTCCAGCATCGCCCTCTTCACATGTAGAGGGCACGGGGCAGCACCGTGGATCACGGTGCGCAGGCTCGACACATCGTACCGTTCGCGGACGTCCTCGGGGAGTTCGAGGAGGCGCGAGAACTGCGTGGGGACCATGTGTGAATGGGTCACGCCGTGGCGCTCGATGAGTCGCAGCATGGCCTCCGGCGACCAGCGGTCCATGAGCACGACGAGCTGCCCGAGCTGCAGCGAGATGACCACGAAATTGAGCACCGCCGTGTGGTACAGCGGCGAGCCACAGATGTGGACGTTGTCCGGGGCCTCGATTCCGAAGCCGGCGAAGAAGAAGTAGTTGGGGACCGTGATCTCGTCCGGGCTCGCCCCGGTGAGCGGGCGGCGCACGCCCTTGGGGCGCCCGGTCGTGCCCGACGTGTAGAGCATCGGCCCGCCGAGCGTCCGCCCGTCCGGCGGGGTGTCCGGGTGGCCCGCGGCGAGCTCGTCGATCGGGCGGAAGCCGGGGACCTCGCCGATGGCGAAGCAGCGGGCGGGATCGAGAGCGGCCGATTCGCGCGCGGTGACGGCGACCTCCGCGAATCGCTCGGCCGCGACGAAGGCGCCGGCCTCGGAGTTGTCGAGGATGTAGGCGACCTCGGGGCCCGCGAGGTGCCAGTTCGCCGGAGCGATGTAGAGGCCGATCTCGAGCGCGGCGAAATAGACCTCGAGGAACTCGCGGCCGTTCGGGGCGAGGAGGACGATCGAGTCCCCGGCGCCGAGGCCGAGCGCGCGGAGCCCGTGGGCGAGGCGGTGGGTGCGGGAGGCGAACTCGCCGTAGGAGACCTCGGTTCCGTCCGGGGCGATGAGAGCGGGGCGCTCGGGGGAGACGCGTGCGATCTCGAAAGCACTGGTCACGTTCGTGCCCGTCGCCGGGTTGGGGACGCCGGCGGCCGGCGGCACGCGCGGGGTCGGAGTCTGTTCTGGCCGATCGTTCGCTGTGGCCTGTTCGTCCTGCTCGGCGGTCATCGTGTTCTCCCGGTGCGCGCTGCGGTGGCGGCGTGAACGCCGGAAGCGCGCCGCCCTCGATTCGTTCCTCTCCTCGTTCCTACACCGATGGACACCTGTCTGTACGGGTGTTCGGAAATCGTGTCCGGGCGGCCGCGGGCTGTGGTTCACTGCGAAATATGGCACCCAGCTCCGCGCTCGCCCCCGCCGCAGTCGACATCGTCCCCCCGGAGGGTGAGCCACTCGCAGCCCCTCTCGCGCCGTCCTTCGACTACACGCGATCGACGGGCCCCATCCTCGGCGCCTTCTTCACGGGGCTCCGCGAGCGACGCCTCGTGGGCGTGCGCGACCGCTCCGGCCGCGTCCACGCCCCGCCCGTCGAGTTCGACCCCTCCACGCACGAGGGTCTGCAGGTGGATGCTCTCGTCGAGCTGGGCTCGGGCGGCACTGTCGAGTCCTGGACCTGGGTGTCGGCGCCGATCCCGCGGATGCAGCTGTCCGCCCCGCACGCGCTGGCACTGATCCGCCTCGACGGGGCGGATACCTCGCTTCTCCACGTCGTGGCCGCAGGCTCTGCCGCAGACATGGCCACCGGGATGCGCGTCGAGGCGCGCTGGGTCCCCGAGCCGCGGGGGACGGTCCGCGATCTGTACTTCGTCCCGGCGGGCAGCGCGGGCGGGCCCGAGGAAGAAGCGGCGTCCGCCGTCATTCCCAGCCGTGCCGGGCTCGACGAATCGGGACGGCTCGTGACCCCCGTAGAGCTCGACTACACGCACACGGCCGGCTTCTCCGAGCGGCGCTTCCTCCGCGGGCTCGTCGAGGGGCGGATCGTGGGGCGGCGCCGGTCGAACGGGCCCGAGGTCTACGTGCCACCGCGCGATTACTGCCCCTCGGACGGCGTGCCGATGGGCGAGTATGTCGAGGTCGCCGACCACGGCACCGTGACCACGTTCGGGATCGTCAACGTGCCGTTCGCGGGGCAGAAGGTCACGCCGCCCTATGTGACGGCGTACATCCTCCTCGACGGGGCCGACCTGCCGATCCAACACCTCGTGCTCGGCTGCGAGGCGTCCGAGGTGCGCATGGGGATGCGAGTCCGCGCACACTGGCGGCCCGAGGCGGAGCGGACGCATTCGATGGCGTCCATCGAGTATTTCGAACCCTCGGGGGAATCGGATGCCGATCCCTCGAGCTACGAGCGACACCTGTAGAGGGCCGCGACAGACATGGCGGGAGATAACGACATGGGCGGATCGAACGGAGCCGGGCCGCGCGAGGTGGCGGTGGTCGGTTTCGCGCACGCCGCGTACGTTCCGGAGACCCCGGGAACCACGAACGGCGTCGAGATGCTGGCCCCGGTGTTCGCGCGGTGCTTCGAGCAGACCGGGCTCGACAGGACGGGCATCGATTTCTGGTGCTCCGGCTCGTCGGACTACCTCGCCGGGCGCGCGTTCTCGTTTATCTCCGCGCTCGACTCCATCGGTGCCCACCCGCCGGTGCAGGAATCGCACGTCGAGGGGGATGCCGCGTGGGCGCTGTTCGAGGCGTGGCTCACCATCGGCGCGGGCCACGCGGACACGGCACTCGTCTACGGATTCGGCAAGGCCTCCGCCTCCGGAGACCTCGATGCCTCCATGGCGATGTCCCTCGACCCGTACACACAGTCCCCGCTGTGGCCGGGACGCCACCATCTCGCCGCGCTCCAGGCGCGGGCGGGCATCGACTCGGGCCGATTCTCTCGGGAAGATATGGACGCGGTGGTGGAACGGGTACACGGGCGCGGGGCGGCCGACGCCGGGGAAGGCGCTGGCGCCGGCCAGGGGTATGGAAGCGACGAAGACGTCGCCCCGCCCCTCGGCCAATGGGACGTGCCGCCGGTCACCGACGGGGCGTGCGCCGTGATCCTCGCCGCGGGCGACAGAGCACGAGAGCTCTGCGCGCGGCCCGCGTGGATCGCGGGAATGGGGCAGGCCATCGACTCCGCCGAGATCGGCGGCCGGGACCTCGCCACGAGCCTCTCCGTGCGGCGTGCGGCGGAGCTCGCGGCGGCTGCCGGGGCAGGTGACACCGCCGCGGTCGACGTCGCCGAGCTCCACACTCCTTACAGCCACCAGGAGCTCATCGTGCGCTCCGAGCTCGGCCTCGGCGACGGCGTGGAGATCACGCCGTCCGGCGGCGCGATGTTCGGGGACCCGCTGTTTTCCGCAGGCCTCGAGCGGATCGGGTACGCGGCCCGCGCGATCCACGAGGGCCGTGCGGACAGGGCGCTCGGGCACGCCACGGGCGGGCACCTCCTGCAGCAGAACCTCGTGGCAGTCCTCGAGGGAAGGGACGAGCGATGAGCACCGCAGCGGTCCTCGGCACCGGACAGACGAGGCACACCTCGAGACGCCTCGACGTCTCGATGGCCGGCCTGTGCCGCGAGGCGATCGACGAGGCGATGGCGGACGCCGGAGTGGGCTGGGACGATATCGACGCCATCATCGTCGGCAAGGCGCCCGACCTCTTCGAGGGCGTGATGATCCCCGAGTTCATGCTCGCCGATGCGCTCGGAGCAGTGGGGAAGCCGCTACTCCGCGTGCACACGGCCGGCTCGGTGGGCGGCTCCACCGCGATTGCGGCAGCCTCGCACGTCCAGTCCGGGCGCTTCCGTCGCGTGCTCGCGCTGGCCTGGGAAAAGCAGTCCGAGTCCAATGCGATGTGGGGGCTCAGCCTGCCCGTGCCGTTCGCGGCGCCGGTCGGCGCGGGCGCCGGCGGACACTTCGCGCCGCACGTCCGCTCGTACATCGAGACCTCGGGGGCCCCCGTCGATACCGGCGCGAAGGTCGTGGTCAAGGACCGGCAGGCGGGTGCCCGGAACCCCAAGGCGCACCTCCACCAGCCGGACCTCACGGTCGAGAAGGTCATGGCGGGCCAAATGCTCTGGGACCCCATCCGCTACGACGAGACGTGCCCCTCCTCCGACGGCGCCGCCGCGATCGTGATCGGCGACGCCGACGCCGCGCACTCGGTTGAGGCCGAAGGGCGCGGAGTCGCATGGATCCACGCGACCTCCATGCGCACCGAGGCGGGGACGTATTCGGGCCGAAACCACCGCAGCCCTCTCGCCGGGCGTGACGCCGCGGCAGCGTTGTGGGCGGAGGCCGGGATCGCCGATCCGCGCGCGGAGATCGACGTCGCCGAGATCTACGTACCGTTCTCTTGGTTCGAACCGATGTGGCTCGAGAACCTCGGCTTCTGCCCGGCCGGCGACGGCTGGAAGCTCGTCGCTGAGGGCGCGACGGCGCCGGACGGGGACCTCCCCGTCAACCCCTCGGGCGGCGTCCTCTCCTCGAACCCCATCGGCGCCTCGGGCCTGATCCGCTTCCTCGAGGCGGCGCGGCAGGTAATGGGACGGGCAGACGAGCACCAGGTCCCCGGCGCGCGCCTCGCCTTCGGGCACGCCTACGGCGGGGCGAGCCAGTACTTCTCGATGTGGGTGGTCGGCGCCGACGAGCCCGAGAGGGCGGCCGCACCCACAGACCCCACCGGGCCACGCGCTTAGCGGACGAACGACCGGAGGCACGCGATGGACCTGCGTTATTCGCCAGAACACGCCGAGCTGCGGCGCGAGCTGCGCGCGTATTTCGAGCGGCTCATGACCCCCGAGCGGCGCGAGGCGTTCGCCGCGACGACCGGCGAGTACGGGCACGGCAGCGCGTACCGCGACGTCGTCGCCGAACTCGGCCGCGACGGGTGGCTCGCACTCGGCTGGCCGGAGGAATTCGGCGGCGGCGGGAGGCCCGCGATCGAGCAGCTGATCTTCGCCGACGAGGCCGCGATTGCTGGGGTGCCCGTGCCGTTTCTCACGGTCAACTCGGTGGCGCCGACGATCATGGCGTTCGGCACCGCCGAGCAGAAGGAGTACTTCCTGCCTCGGATCGCGCGAGGCGAGCTCCATTTCGCCATCGGCTACTCCGAACCCGGCGCGGGCACGGACCTCGCCGGTCTGCGCACGCGTGCGGTGCGCACCACGGATGACGCCGGACGTCCCGTCTACAAGGTGGACGGGCAGAAGATGTGGACCTCGTTGATCGCATACGCGGACTGGGTGTGGCTGGCCGTGCGCACGGATCCCGAGGCGCCTCGGCACAAGGGGATCTCGCTCCTCGCGGTGCCCACGGACGCGCCCGGATTCTCGTGGACGCCGGTGCGCACGATGGCCGGGCCGGACACGTCGGCAACGTTCTACGACGCCGTCGAGGTGCCTGCGGAGAACCTCATCGGCGCCGAGAATGGCGGCTGGGCGATGATCACCAACCAGCTCAACCACGAGCGGGTCTCGCTGACGACAGCCGGGGCGCTGCAGGCCTCGCTGCGGCAGGTCCTCGACTGGGCGCGGGCGACGACGTGCGCCGATGCGGGGATCCCCGGGGTGGGGCGGGTCGCCGACCTCGAGTGGGTGCGCGTCCACTTCGCGCGCGTCCACGCGATGGCCGAGTATCTCGCTCTGCGGAATCTCGAGGTGGTGTCCGCCGGGGACGACGCGCCGGCGAAGGTCTCGGCGTCGGGGACGAAGGTGTTCGGCACCGAGGCGGCATGCGAGGTGTATCGGCTGCTCATGGAGGTTCTCGGGCCCGCGGGCATCGAGCGCGCGGGCTCGCCGGCCGCCGTGCTGCGCGGCAGGATCGAACGCCTGCACCGTTCCGCACTGATCCTTACCTTCGGCGGCGGGACCAACGAAGTGCAGCGGGACATCATGGCCATGGCCGGGCTCGGCCTACCGGCGGCACCGCGGGTGGCGCCCGCCGGTCGACAGAAGTAGAGGAGCCTACTCATGGACTTCGAACCCACACCCGAGGCGGCCGAGCTCGTCGCCCTCGTCCGAGAGCTGTGCGCGGCGCTCGCGGGGGAGGACTCGCTTGCCGAGCTCGACGCCCGTTTCGGTCCGGGCTCCGAGGCGGCGGGCACCGAGCGCGGGACCGCCCGGATCAATGAGGCGCTGTGGTCGGCGCTGCTCGAGGCAGGCGTTCCCCAGGCGCTCGCGCCCGAGGCATGCGGCGGGGCGGCGCTCGGCGCGGTCGCCGAAGCCCTGGTGTTCCGCGAGCTCGGCAGGGCGCTCGCGCCGGTTCCGCTGGAATCGGCCGTGTCCGGCTCTCATGCGCTGACGGCGGCGGGGCACGTCGCCGAGGCCACGGACGTCGCCGAGGGACGGAGCATCGCGTCGATACCGGATCTCCCGGCGGGGCTCGGAGCTCCGGCGTCAGGTGAGGCGGTTCTCCACCGCGTGCCGTGGGCGCCAATTGCCGACATGCTGCTCGTGCTGGGTTCGGGGATGCTGCGGATCGTGCCGCTCGGCGGCGGGGGAGAGGCTGCGGGAGACGGCGCCGCCGAGACCGGAGTGGAGATCGAGCGGCTCGTGCCCGTGGACTTCTCGTGCGCGGGCCGGGTGACCCTCGCCCAGGGCGCGGGGGACGAGGCGCCGATCGCGGAGGCGGCGCTCGAATTGCTCGTGCTGCGCCGGCGGATGCACCTCGCCGCGTATCAATGGGGTGTGCTAGATGCCGCGCTGCGCAGGACGGCCGAGTACGCCTCGGGGCGCGAGCAGTTTGGTCGGGCGATCGGGACCTTCCAGGCCGTGTCGGCGCGGCTCGCGGACGGGCTCATAGATGTCGATGCGGTCCGGCTTTCGGTTCTCCGCGCGGCGAGCGAGCTCGACAATTGTGGAGGTGAGCCCGGCGACGCCGCGCGGGCCGCGGTCGGCGCGGCGCATTATTGGGCGTGCGAGGCCGCGCACCGCGTGTCACACACGGCGGTCCACGTCCACGGCGGCACCGGGCTCGACCGTTCCGAGGGTCTGCACCGGTACTTCCTCGCAGCGAAGGCCGCGGAGTTCCGCCTGGGTGGGACGACGACGCAGCTCGCGGAGCTGGGCGGGATCCTCGTCGACAGCGGCGACCCCTGGGCGTGACCTCTGCGGCACCCCGCGCCCGGGCTATCCCCGTTCGACCGTCCCTCGCATCCGCGCCACCGCAGCGTGGTACTCGTCGACGATCTCGTCCATCGTCTCCGTCACCGGCACGACGCCGTCCAGCGAACCGATGATCTGCCCTGCGGGCATCGCCACCACCTGAGGGTCTTGCACGGCGGCGATCCGCTGATGCGCCTCGGCGACGAGCAGATTTTGTAGAGGCATCTGTAGAGGCTCGGGCGCTCCGTCCGCCTGCCAGGCATCCGTCCACGCAGAGCGCAGTAGCCGCGCCGGCTTGCCGGAGTAGATCCGCGTTCGCACCGTGTCCCGCGAGGAGGCGGCGACGAGGGCGCGCTGCATCGCTTTCGACCCTCCGTCGTCAGAATATTCGCGAGCGGTGAGCCATCGCGAGCCCATCCACGCCCCTTCGGCCCCCATCCCGATCACGGCGGCGAGCTGCGCGCCGCTTCCGATTCCGCCGGCCGCGAGCACGGGCGCGCGCCCGCCGAGCGCCCGCACGATCTCCGGTACGAGCACGAGCGTCGCGACCTCGCCGGTGTGCCCGCCTGCCTCTCCGCCCTGCGCGATCACGACATCCACCCCCGCATCGACGTGCGCGAGCGCGTGCTCGACCGCCCCCGCCAGAGCGGCCACCTGCACGCCGCCGGCGTGCGCTTGCTCGATGACGTCGGGCGGCGGGGATCCCAACGCGTTGGCGATGAGCACTGGCCGGTGCCGCAGCGCGACCTCGACGTGCGAATGCGCCACCGAGTGCAGCCAGCCGAGGACGCCCGCGTTGCGATCGGCGTCCGCCGGATCGAGTGGCGGCACCCCGAGGTCGGAGAGCACGCGGTCGACGAACGCACGGTGTTCGGCGGGGACGAGGGCGGCGAGATCCTGCGGCGTTCCCTCGGTGGGGACCTTGTTCGGCATCACGACGTCGACGCCGTAGGGGCGGCCGTCGGTGTTCTGGTCCATCCAGGTCAGCGCCGCGTCTAGCTCGCCGGGATCGTTGTAGCGGACTGCACCGAGCACGCCGAGGCCGCCGGCGCGGCTCACCGCTGCGGCGACGACTTTCGACGGGGTAAAGGCGAAGACTGGGTAGTCGATTCCGAAGCGCTCGGTGAGCGCGGTGCGGATCGGCCGGCTCTCCGCGTCTGCGGAGGCCGTCGCGGGCTGTGCGTCCTGTGATCTCATCGCGAGAACTCCATGGAATCGTCGGCGGGGCGCGATTGCGTGATCTCCGCAGCCCAGCGGTAGTCGGGCTTCCCTGCCGGGCTGCGCCGGATCTCGTCGACGATCCACAGCGCGCGCGGGCATTTGTAGCGGGCCACGTACTTACGCGCGGTCTCGTTGAGCTCGGCGAGCGCCACCGGCCCGCCGCGCGTGGAGACGACGGCGGCGACCTTCGTCCCCATCCGTTCGTCAGGGACGCCGACGACGAGCGCGTCGATCACTTCCGGATGCGCCTTGAGCGCGCCCTCGACCTCCTCGGGGTGGACCTTCTCCCCGCCTGTATTGATTGAGGTCGAGCCGCGGCCGAGCATGGTCACGGTGCCGTCGGCCTCGACTCGGGCGTCGTCGCCGGGGATGGCGTAGCGCTTCCCGCCGAGGGTGGGGAAAGTCTTGGCGGTCTTCGCCTCGTCCCTCCAGTAACCGAGCGGGATGTGACCGGACCGGGCGAGCTTGCCCACCTTCCCCGATCCGGGCTCGACGGGCTTGCCGTCGGCATCGATTACAGAGGTCTCGGCGTCGATGAAGACCCGGGGGCCGCCTGACTTCCCCGTACCCTTCTCGACCTTCTCCATTCCAGAAAAACCGGTCTCCGAGGAGCCGATGTTGTCGGAGAGCAGAACGTTGGGGAACAGCTCGAGGAACTGTTCCTTGACCGTCGGGGAGAGGAGCGCGGCGGAGGATCCGATGTAGAACAGCGTCGAAGCGTCGTGTTCTTCGGGATCCCACGCGTCGAGGAGCGGGCGCACCATCGCGTCCCCGGTGACGAACATGAGGTTAATCCCGTGCCGCGTGATGTTCCGCCACACGGTCGCCGCGTCGAACTCCGGCTCGATCACGGATTTCCTGCCGCCGAAAAGCGCCTGGAGGATCGCCCATTGCGCGCCGCCGTGGATCAGCGGCGGCAGCGCGTGGCTCACGATGGGATCGGCGGCGGCGCCCTTGTTCGCGAGCTCCCATTCGTCGGCGACGGTCTCGCGGGTGAGGAAATCGATCCCGCCCCCGAGCACCATGAACACGTCCTCGTGCCGCCACATCACGCCCTTGGGATTCCCGGTCGTGCCGCCGGTGTAGAGCATGTAGACGTCGTCGTCGGAGCGTGGGCCGAAATCGCGTCCGCCGCCGAACGCCGCGAGCGCATCCTCGTACTCCACGACAGCGGCCGCCCCGCCGGTGGGAGGAGCGGCGTCAGAACGGTCCTCCACCACGAGCACGGAGCGCACGTCCGGCGCCTGAGGAAGGGCTTCGGTCAGGACGTCTGCGTACCTGCGTTCGCAGATCACGGTCCGCGCCTGCGAGTCGTGGAGGATATGGAGGAGCTCGGCGGCCACGTAGCGATAGTTGATGTTCACCATCACCGCCCGGAGTTTGAAGATCGCGAGCATCGACTCGATGGCCTCGATGGTGTTCCTGCTGTAGACGGCGACGCGGTCGCCGGGGCCGACGCCCATGTCGCGGAGTGCGTGGGCGAGCTGGTTGGCGCGGTGCTCGAGTTGGGCGTACGTGCGCGTGCGTTCGCCCTGGACGAGGGCGGCGCGTTCCGGCACCAAGTCCACGCTGTGCTCGAACAGATCGGCGATGTGGAAGGCCATGCCCGAAACCTAGAACGTGTTATCGTTTCCCGCAGCCGAACGAGTGATGTTCGTCACGTTTACGGAGGTCTGTTCGATGCCTGCCTCGCGCGGACCAGGAGGAGTGCCGATGTCGGAACCGACGCCCGAGGACCGCCAGCTGCTCACGGAAAGGCGGGGACACGTGCTCGTCGTGACGATGAACCGCCCCGAGGCGCGGAACGCCTTGTCCTCGGCGATGCTCCGGGGAATGGAGGAGGCGTGGGACCTCGTCGACTCGGATCCGGAGATCCGTGCCTGCGTGCTCACGGGGGCGGGCGGCTTTTTCTGCGCCGGCGCGGACCTCAAGTCGATGAACGACAAGGCTCCCGGCGATAAATTCGCCGAGGGCGGCTGGGACCTCGCTCGGCTCCCGGCGCTGCTCAAGGGGCGGCGTCTCGCCAAGCCGCTTATCGCCGCGGTCGAGGGGCCCGCGATTGCGGGCGGTACCGAGATCCTCCAGGGCACGGACATCCGGATCGCCGCGCGATCGGCCCGCTTCGGGGTCGCCGAGGCGAAGTGGGGACTGTATCCGCTCGCCGGGTCCGCGGTGCGCCTGCCGCGGCAGATCCCGTACACGGTGGCGATGGACCTGCTGCTCACTGCTCGCTCTGTTTCTGCAGAGGAAGCGCTCGGCTATGGGCTCGTGGGCCGGGTCGTGGAGGATGGCGAGGCACTCGAGGCGGCGATCGAGGCCGCCGAGCGCATCGCCGCGAACGGGCCGCTCGCAGTGCAGGCGATCATGCGGACCGTTCGCGCCACCGAGGGGATGCACGAGGAGGAGGCGTTCCGGTTCGATGCCGAGCAGGGGCGAGCGGTCTTCGCCTCGGCCGACGCGAAGATCGGGCCGGCCGCGTTCGCGGCGAAGGAGACCCCGCAGTTCACTGGCGAATAGTGGGTCCGTCCCCGTCTGTGCTGAGCAGCTGGTGAAGCGTTTCTACAGCCTCGTCGCGCTGAGAGACGCTGATCGCGACCTTCCTTCCGCTGCGGAGGCGGAGCAGGATCCCCGGCCCGCTGCGGACGATGATCCCGGTCCCGGCGGGGCGGATTCGATGTCCCCAGCCGCCGTGTTCCAGCGGGTGGATCGCTGTGGATTCCGCGGAGACGATGTCGGCGAGGGCGATCGTGCCTCGGGGGAAGCCGAAACCAAAGGCCCACGCGACGCCGGCGGAGTCGATGCGGACGCGGAGGTGCGTCGACATGGGGAAGATGACAACGGCGAGAGCGAGGACGGCGACCGAGGCCCAGATCGAGGCGAACGACGCGGCGAAAGCGCTGCCGACGAGCAGGAGGAGTATCCCTGCGATGAGCCACGGGCTGCCGCTCTGGGCGCCGAAGAATGCGACCTTCTCGCCTGCGGCGAGGCGGTTCTCGGGCCCGCGTTCTGCGAGCCCCGGCTCTGCCTGTAACTAAGTCGCTCGGGCAGGGAAGGTGAGCGCAGCGACGGCGCCGCACACGATCGCTGCAGCGGCGACGAGGAGCATCGGGACCCATCCGAGCGACGGATCCTTGCCATCGAGCTGAACGTAGAGCACGAGGATCGAGACGGTGCCGGTCGCGCCCGCTGCTCCGGATAGAACCGCGGCGAGGAGTCTTCCTGCGGCCCCGCGGACGATCCCGGCGAGCGTCAATGTGAGCGGGACGGCGAGCAGGAGAACGACGATCGCGGTAAAGGTCCACAGCGTGGACGTCCGGGACGACCAGTCGTCCGGGTTTCCGCCGCCGGAGAAGTGCGTGGCCATCTCGGTGGGGGGCCGGTCGCGCCATACGAACGCGCAGGCCGCGTAGACGCAGGACAAAAGTAGAGGGATTGTGCACGTCGCCACTGCGGTGGCGTGGCGCAGGGGCCCGCGGAGAAGCGGCTGGCGGTCGGTGGACGTGGACATGGCTCAGCCCTCCTGTGGGGTGGAGATGGAGCGGGAGATCTGGTTTTCGATGGCGGCGCGGATCTCGGCCGGCGAGAGACCGGCGGAGAGGGCGCGTTCGGTGGCGGCGTGGAGATCGGAGACCTCGGTGGCGAGCGAGCCTGCGCGGCCGGTGATGGTCGCGCCGCGGCCGCGGCGGAGTTCGAGGAGACCGGCGTCGCGGAGGTCCTGGTATGCGCGGAGGACGGTGTGGACGTTGATGTCGAGGGAGGCAGCGAGTTGCTTCGCGGCGGGAAGGCGGGCACCGTGCTGCAGGGTCCCGTCGTGGACCCGCGTGGATACCTGCCGGACCAGCTGTTCGTAGAGCGGGACCGGTGAGCCGGTGTCGACCGTGAATCTCATGGCGCCCTCCCTTCGCTTTCGCCAATAGTTCTATATTAATTAGAAGTATTGGGCAAGGGTGGGGTGCAAACGGGGCGGGGC
Source organism: Dietzia sp. (assembly GCF_036741115.1). NCBI lineage: Bacteria > Bacillati > Actinomycetota > Actinomycetes > Mycobacteriales > Dietziaceae > Dietzia > Dietzia sp. The sequence goes on along the minus strand of NZ_DAINST010000002.1, from coordinate 33,772 downwards.
TGAGCTGATCGGCCGCCGCTAGTCGAATGCCACAGGAAATTGCTCGGTCCGGGCGACCACACTGTCGCGCTCAGCGGATATCGCCGCACGCCGCGGGTCGGCGAGGTATGCGTCGAGCCCGGCCTGCGAAGAAAAGCGGAAGAACTGGACCTCGTCCGGCGTGCCGTGGGGACCTGCGCCGTCATCCCCGGTGGAGCGTGCGTTGCGGGCGCGCTACACCACCGCGCCGCCGTGCTCGGGCACGAACGCCAGAACGGCGTCCTCGTACTCGGCCATTGCGTCGGCCATCCCCTCTACCGCCCACAGCAGGCAGCAGAGCCGGACCTCGCTCGACCATCCACTCCCGCGGCGCCTACACCACGGCCCCTCCGGAGTCCGCTAGAGGTTCCGAGCTCATTCCTCGGCGCCCTCGCGAAGGACGCGCTTGAGCAGCTTCCCGCTCTGATTCCGCGGTAGCTGTGGAACGACGATCACCTGTTTGGGCATCTTGAACGAGGCGAGATGTCGCGATGCGACCTCGATGATTTCGTCCTCGCTCGGTTCGTCCATCCCGTCCTTGACCACGATGAACGCCGTCACCTGCTCGATCCAACGCTCGTGCGGCATGCCGACTACCGCCACCTCGGCCACGGCCTCGTGCTCGTAGACGGCCTCCTCCACCTCCCGGGACGCGACGAGAATGCCGCCGGTGTTGATCACATCCTTGATGCGATCGACGACGGTGACGAACCCCTCGGAGTCACGGACGACGAGATCGCCGGAGTGGAACCAGCCGCCCTTGAAGGCCTCGTCGGTCGCCTCCGGCTTGTTCCAATAGCCGAGGCACAGCTGGGGGGAGCGGTAGACGATCTCGCCCTGCTCGCCCGGGGCGACGTCGTTGCCCTCTGGATCGATGACTCTCGCCTCGACGAACATCACGGGGCGGCCGGCGCTCGCCGGGCGCTCGTCGTGTTCCTCGGGACGGAGCACGGTGGCCACCGGGCCGATCTCGGTCTGCCCGAAGGCGTTGTAGAAGCCGAGCTCCGGGTACCGCTTCCGCAGGCGTTGGAGCACGGGCGTCGGCATGATCGACGCGCCGTACTGGGCTTTCTTGAGCGAAGAGATGTCGCGCTTGTCGAGGTCGGGGTGGTTCGCCAGGGGGACCCATACGGTCGGCGCGAGGAACATCGAACCGATCCTCTCGCGTTCGATCGTCTCGAGGAGCGTCGGGATGTCCGGGCGCTCGTGGAGGAAAACCTCGGCGCCGATCGCGAGGTAGGGAACGAGGAACGCGTGCATGGCTGCCGTGTGATACAGCGGCATGCACACGAGGGGCCGGTCGTCCGGGGTGTAGTCGAGCGCCTGCAAGCAGGAGAGATAGTGGTGGATCTGGCCGCTGTGGCTGATCTTCGTGCCCTTTGGCTTGCTCGTCGTCCCCGAGGTGTACATCAGCTGGACCAGCTCGTCCCCGCCTTCGGGAGGGCTGAGCTCGGGGACCTCGCCGGAGCCGGCCTGCACGAGGAGCGAATCCGGGCCCTCACGGAAGTCGAGGACGTGCCGGACCGAGGTGTCGGCTGCGATCTCCTCGAAACGGGGACGGAGCGCGGCGTCGACCACGAGGACCGTGGCGCCCGAGTCCGCGAGGATGTAGGTCAACTCCTCGCCCTGGAGGGCGTAATTGATCGGCACGTGGATGAGCCCGGCGCGCGATGCGGCGAAGAAGGCGATCGCGTAGGCATCGGAATTCGTGCCGTACGCGGCGATCCGGTCTCCGGGCTCGAGGCCGAGGGAAAGTAGGCGGCCGGCGGCGCGGGAGACGGCTGCGTCGAGCTCGGCGTAGGTGAGCGCGCGGTCGGCGAAGTGCAGTGCGACGGCGTTCGGGGTGCGCGCGGCGGACCTCCGGACGACGGCGTCGACGCTATTGGCACGGGCGAGATTCGACATGACAGTGATCGTAATCACAATTCCACCCAATCGTGCCAAAAGGGTTAATTGCGATTCATCGAATTCCCGGACCCTAGAACTCCTCGTACGTCTCCGGGTCCTGGCCCTTGATCCGTCCGTCGAGGCGGCCGAGCGCCGTGATTGCCGCGATCTCGTCGTCGGACAGCTCGATGGAACCCGCCGCGAGGTTGGAGAGCTGGTGCTCGTCGGACGATGCCTTGGGGAGCGGCACCACGCGCCGCGCCACGTCCCACGCGAGCACGATCGCCGCAGGATCCTTGCCCTTTTTCTCGGCGATCTCGCCGATCACCGGCTCGGACAGGATCTCGTTCGCCCGGCCGATGGGACTCCACGCCTGCGTGATGATCCCGTTCTCGCGGTGGAACGCGACCATGTCCTCCTGCGGGAAGTGCGGATGCAGCTCGATCTGGTTGACGGCGGGCCGCACGCCCGTCTCCCGCTCGAGGGTCTCGATGTGTTCGGGAAGGAAGTTGCTCACACCGATGGCGCCGACGAGCCCACGCTCCCGCGCGTCGATGAGCGCGCGCCAGGCGTCGACGAACTTGCCCTGCTTCGGGTTTGGCCAATGCACGAGGTAGAGGTCGATGTAGCCGATCCCGGTGCGGAAGACGCTCTCTTCGATGGTCTGCATCGCGGCGGCGTACTCGTGGTGCCGGCCCGGCAGTTTCGATGTGATCGTGAGGCCGGCGCGCTCGCGTCCCGCGGCCCGCACGGCCTGGCCGACGGTGCCCTCGTTCTCGTAGTTGAACGCGGAGTCGAGGAGCGAGTACCCATTGCCGATCGCGCGCGCGATCGCATCGGTGCCTTCGCGCCCCTTGAGCTTGTATGTCCCGAAGCCGATCGCCGGGAGCTCAAGCCCATCGTGCGAATGCACCTTGGGAATCGGGGAATCCGCCATATCGTCCATCCTCCTCGAAGCGTCCGGGCGAGGTGCCCGAGCCGTGGCCCAGTGTAGGGGCGAGGCGCCCGATCATAGGGTCCAGCGGGGTTGGGGCGCCGGTATCCTCGCCTGCATGGCGCGCCCCACCGACCCCGATTCCCACGGCCACATCCGCGTGCGCGGAGCGCGCGTCAACAACCTCAAGGGCGTCGACGTCGACATCCCGAAGAAGCGCTTCTCGGTCTTCACCGGCCTCTCAGGGTCGGGCAAGTCCTCCCTCGTGTTCGGCACGGTCGCGGCAGAATCGCGCCGGCTCATCGACGAGACCTACTCGAGCTTCATCCAGGGATTCATGCCGTCCCTCCCGCGACCCGAAGTGGATCGTCTCGAGAATCTGACGGCGGCCATCGTGGTCGACCAGGAGCGCATGGGCGCCAACGTCCGCTCGACCGTGGGCACGGCGACCGATGCGAACTCCTATCTGCGCCTGCTGTTCTCGCGCCTCAGCGAGCCCCACGTGGGCGCGAGCTACATGTTCTCGTTCAACACCCCAGAGGGAATGTGTCCCGCGTGCGAGGGCGTGGGCGCCGTGTCCGTCCTCGACCGCTCGGTCTTCCTCGACACGTCGAAATCGCTGGCCGAGGGCGCGATCTCCGCCCCCGGCTTCAACGTCGGCGACTGGCACTGGACCGCCTACGAGGCCACCCCCAAGCTCGACGTCGACAAGAAGATCGAGGACTACTCCGAGGAGGAGTGGGACTGGTTCATGTTCGGCGGTCCGGTCAAGGAGAAGCGCGGGTCCTCGAACCAGACCTACCTCGGCCTGGAGAAAAAACTGCGGCAGCTCTACCTCGATAGAGACACCCCGCCGAAGCAGAAGCACATCCTCGACTTCGTCGAGAAGGTCTCCGCCCGTGAGGCCTGCCCCGAGTGCGGCGGCACCCGGCTCGCCGAGGCGCCACGTACCGCGACGGTCGACGGGAGGGCCATTGGAGAACTCCTCGATCTCCAGATCGACGAGCTCCGCGAGTGGGTCGGCGGAATCGACGCCGAGCAGGTCGCGCCGACGGCGCACGCCCTCGCCGCGATGCTCGACTCGATGATCACCGTCGGCCTCGGCTATCTCAGCCTCTCCCGCGCGGCCGGAACGCTGTCGGGCGGCGAGGCCCAGCGCGTCAAGATGGTCAAACACCTGGGAAGCGCGCTCACCGACGTCACCTACGTCTTCGACGAGCCGACGATCGGCCTGCACCCGCACGACATCAACCGGCTCATCGACCTCCTCGAGGGCATCCGCGACAAGGGCAACACGGTGCTCGTGGTCGAGCACAAGCCGGAGGTGATCCGCCGCGCCGACCTCGTCGTCGACCTCGGCCCAGGCTCGGGCGAGCACGGCGGCGAGATCTGTTTCCTCGGCGACGGGGAGGAGCTCGCGGGCGCCGATACCGTCACCGCGCGCTCCCTGCGGGCGGGCCTCGAACTGCGCGAGGAGCCCCGCCTCGGCGAAGGTGAGCTCCTCGTGGAGAAGGTCTCGCGGAACAACGTCCACGAGCAGGATCTCCGCATCCCGCGGGGGACGCTCACGGTGATCACCGGCGTCGCGGGCTCGGGCAAGTCCTCTCTGATCCACGCGGCGCTCGACGGACACCCCGAGGCGCTCGTCGTCGACCAGGCGCCGATCCGCGGCTCGCGCCGCTCGACCCCGGCGACCTACACCGGGGTCATGGACAAGGTGCGCCAGCAGTTCGCCAAGGCCAACGGGGTCAAGCCCGCGCTGTTCAGCTTCAATTCCGAGGGCGCGTGTCCCGGCTGCGGCGGGCTCGGCGTGGTCTACACCGACCTCGCGATGCAGGCCGGCGTCGCCACGCGCTGCGAGCAGTGCGAGGGCCGGCGCTTCCTTCCCGAGGTGCTCGAGTACCAGCTGGAGGGGCGCTCGATCTACGACGTGCTCACCACCTCCTTCGAGGCCGCGGCCGAGCTGTTCAGTACGGGCGAGGCGGGGAAGATCGTCAAGCGGATGAACGACGTGGGGCTCGGCTATCTCCGCCTCGGCCAGCCGCTCAATACGCTCTCCGGCGGCGAGCGGCAGCGTCTCAAGCTCGCGGCGAGGCTCACGGAATCCGAGCCCGTCATCGTCCTCGACGAGCCGACCACGGGCCTCCACCTCGCCGATACCGGGCGCCTCGTCGACATGATGCAGGGGCTCGCCGATGCAGGTCGAACCGTCGTCGCCATCGAGCACAACATGGCGGTCATGGCCGCGGCCGACTGGATCATCGACATCGGCCCCGGGGCGGGTTCGCGCGGTGGTGAGGTCGTTTTCGAGGGCACCCCGGCCGCGCTGATCGATGCAGACGAGCCGACGATCACCGGCGAGCATCTTCGTGCCGCGGTCAGGGGATAACAGGTAGCGTTACGGCAACCGGGCGGTAACCGGAGAACGCAACCGCGGGAGGGCGGAATGTCTCTCGAGAACGGCGAGAACGGCGAAATCGTCGACATCGCGATCATCGGCGCGGGGATCAGTGGCGTCGGCACGGCCATCGAGCTCGAGCGGCGCGAAGCGGGCAAGAGCGTGCTCGTGCTCGAGGCGCGAGAGGCCATCGGCGGCACGTGGGACCTGTTCCGCTATCCGGGCGTGCGCTCGGACTCGGATGTCCAGACCTTTTCCTACGAGTTCAAGCCCTGGGAGGGCGACGAGGCCGTCGCGCCCGGCGGCGAGATCCTCGACTACATCCGCGAAGCCGCGCGCGAGTACGGGATCGACGAGAAGATTCGCTTCGGGCACCGGGTCGTTGGGGCGAATTGGGACTCCGAGGCGCGGCTGTGGGAGATCGACTGCGAGGTCTCGGCGCCCGGCTCGCCCAGCGAGGCGCCCCGCCGCACCACCGTGCGTGCCCGGTGGTTCTTCAACGCCTCCGGCTATTACCGCTACGACCGCGCCAACGAACCGGAGCTCTCGGGCCGCGAGGACTTCCGCGGGCAGATCATCCACCCGCAGTACTGGCCGGACGATCTCGACTACTCCGGGAAGAGGATCGTCGTGCTCGGTTCGGGCGCGACCGCGATCACGCTCATCCCCGCGCTCGCCGAGAAAGCCGCCTCGGTGACCATGCTCCAGCGCACTCCGTCCTACGTGCTGCCGCTGTTCCGCCGCTCGCCGTTCGTGCGTCCGCTCATCCGCGCGCTCGGCCCACATCGCGGGCACCGCGCAGTGCGGCGCATCCACATCGCGATCCAGGCCGCCCAGTACGCCGCGTTCCGCCGCTTCCCGCGCGGTGGTCGCGCCGTGCTCAAGGCCCTCGCCGGCCGCTACCTGCCGGACGGCTACCCTTACGACGTCGATTTTAACCCGCCCTACGATCCCTGGGACCAGCGCCTCTGCATCTCGCCCGGCGGGGATTTCTACCGCACGCTGGCCGAGGGGAAGGCCGAGATCGTCACGGATCACCTCGACCGTCTGACGCCGGACGGCGTGCTCACCCGTGCCGGCCGGGAGCTCCCGTGCGACCTCTTCGTCACGGCGACGGGCTTTATCCTCTCGCCGCTCGGCGGCATCGCCCTGTCCGTGGACGGTGATCCCGTAGATGTCGGTCGCCACGCGGCCTTCAAGGGCATGATGCTCTCCGACGTCCCCAATCTCGTATTCGCCGTCGGATACACGAATTCGTCGTGGACGCTGAAGATCGGTCTGCTTGCCGCCCACTTCGCGCGGCTCCTCGACCACATGGATTCCCGCGGCGCAGAGGTGGTGACCCCGCGCTTCCACGGCGATTTCTCCGCCACGCGGCCGCTCCTCGATTTCGGCGCCGGGTACATCAAGCGCGACGAGGACCGTCTGCCGCGGGTCCTCGACTCCGGCTCGTGGACGATGGGCAACCGCTTCGTCGACGACCGCAGGGTGCTCACCCGAGGGCGGATCGACGATCCCGACCTCGAATTCCGCTAGGCGCCCGGAGCGCGACCGCGCGCCCTGAACCGGTCTACGCGGATACCTCGAACGCGCCATTGCCCGAGAGATAGGGCGAGGGATTCGCGTCGCCGACCGAGCCCGAGGAGCCGACCGGCGAATGCCCCGGCGCCTCGATCCTCGTGGAGAAGACGGTCTGCCCCACCCCGGTCTCGGCGAGGGCGCCGTCCGCGCCACACGCATCGACGTCGCTCGTACCTCGCACGCCGGTATCGATGTTGACCCAGGTGATGACGAGCGTCGCGCCCGCGGCGGGGCACGGTTCGCCGTCGGGAAGGGCCGAGAGGATGACGGCGCCGGCCGGGTCCGCGTCCGGGGCGGTGTCGGCGGCGACGGCGATGGTGCGGACCGCGGGCCCGGCGATGCCGCCCGGGTCGGCGTTCGGCCCGACGACCCTCGCCGGCTGCTGGTATACCTCGACGCCCTCGGAAGGTGCGTCGTTCGCCGTCACCCGGGGGTTCGGTGCTTCCCCGGGAGCTGCCGCGGCTTCGCCTGCGGTAACCAGGGAGAGGGCCGCGGACGACAACACGGCGGCTACGAAGAAGGCCGCGCGCGGTCGGTGGGAGAGGTGGGGAGAGACCATGGCGACTGGGTCCTTTCGGCCGTGCCGGTCCTTTCGCTCACCGTGGAGCCCGGCAGATGCACCGATCGATGCTCTGAGGGTCATTGTGCGCTTCCCCGGTACGGTTGACTGGAAAGTCGACGAAACGCGTCAAGACGTGTCGGTGCTGCGGCGCGGAGCCGCGGAGCGAGAGGGAGGTGCCGCCGCGTGATCCTCGGGCACATCGTCCAGCTCATGGGCCTGGCGGCCATCGATTCCGTCAACCTCCTCGCGTTCGCCGTGATCGCCGGGCTGTGGCTCAGCCTTCGCGACAAGAAAGGAATGTTCGCGCCGCGCGCCGCGCAGTTCACCGGCGGCGCCTTTATCGGGATCCTGCTGCTCGCGGCGCTGTCGGTGTGGGTCATCGGCTCGAACCAGGACCTCGTGCGGCGGCTGTGGGACAACCCCATCGCCGCAATCGTCGCCGGAGTGGTCGGCATCGTGCTGCTCGTCCTCGGGTTCAAGGTCTCGCCGAAACCGAGGGCCGAACGCTCGGCGGCGACACTCGCGGACTCCCGCAACTCCGGCTACGACGCGGCGGCAGTCGATGCGCTCGAAGAGACCATCGCCGAGGAGAGCCCGATCCCGAAATCGATCATGCAGTCGATCGGGCTGTTCGGCACGGGGATCATGCTCGGGATCATCCAATCGGGGACGTCCGCGCCATTCGCCGGTGGCGTAGTGATCATCTCGTTCGCCGAGACCAATCTCGTGCAGCAGATCGTGGAGATCGTGGTGTTTGCGCTCGTGGCCATCGCGCCGAGCGCAGTGCTCATCGCGATCCTCAGCCGGGTGGACAGCTCGCGGGTCGATGCAGCGACCGCGCGCATCAACGCATTCCTCGACAAGGCGAAGACGCTCGGGCGATGGCTGACCATCGTGGTCGGCGTCGCGCTAGTGGCGCTGGCCGTCGTGCGCCTCGTGCAGCTCGGGGTGCTGGACTAGGGACTAACCTTCCTTGGCTCCGAATGGCCAGCCCTCCGATGGCGGGCCGACGGTGCCGCGGGCCCCGATGTATTCCGGCGTCGTGAGGTGCTCGACGCCGAACTGGCGGGCGTAGATCTCGTGCGGCAGGGCGAGCATGAACCCGACGTCACTCGTCTGCGAGGCGTGGCACTGCATGGCCGAGCGCTTCGCGGCGAGCTCCTCTTCCGACAGCGTGATCCGCCAGACGAGGTCGGACGCGGGGAGGCCCATGAGCTCTCCGTCCGAGCCCTTTCCGAGCTCCTCGGGATCGATCTCCGCGAAGGCTTTTGCCATCTCGGGCGCCTCCCGCTCGAGCACGGCGACGAGCTGGGGATCTGCGAATGCGGAGGCGAACGCCGAGTTGTCATTGGACATGATGAACACCTCGACGGGCTGCCCGTCGGTGCGGCTCACGAGCTCCACGGCAGCCATGCCCACCTCGTGGACCTTGACGTGATCGGGGTGGCCGTAGCCGCCGTGGTGATCGTAGATGACCACGGCGTCGGCGGACTCGGCGGCGAGGATCTCCGCGACCTGCTGCGCGGCGTTGGAGAGATCGGCGGAGGCGAAGGCACTGGGGTCGGAATTCTTCTCGTCGCCGAGCATCCCGGAGTCGTGGTAGCCGAGCCACAGCGGCGGCTCGATGCCGAGGGCGCGGGTAGAGGCCTCGACCTCCCCGCGCCGGTGGGCCACGATGTCGCCGCCTTTGGCCGGCGGGGTTCCGTGCCGTCCGTCGGTGGCGATGAGTAGTAGGACGCGGTGCCCCAGGGCTGCGGCGCGATGCATCATTCCCGCAGTCTGCGAGGACTCGTCGTCGGGGTGGGCGTGGAAGAACACGATGGTGGACACCCGGTAGATTATGCGCGCGGCCCCACGGACCTGCTACCCGGAGCTAGTCGGCGCTACTCGCCGCAGGAGTTCGAAGCGCGGAGCTCGGTGATCCTCCGCACGGATTCGTCGAGTCGCTCGACGGGATAGCGCCCGTCCGCGACCGCCGCCTCGATCGTGCTGATCGTCGCATCGAGATCGTTGGTGCTGATCCACAGCGGGGCGTCGGCCCCGGCGATGAGCGAGAGGAGCACCGCATCGGGGATCGAGTGGTTATCCGTGATCGCACGCATGCCCGAGAGGTCGTCGGTGTAGATCACCCCGTCGTAGGGTTGCCCGCCGTATTCGGCGCCGGAGCGCAGCAGCTGGTAGGCCGCCGGCGACAGCGAGGCCGGCTCGCCCGGCGCGGTGACCCCTGGGATCTCGAGGTGGCCCATCATCACCGCCGTGCCCGGCATCCCGGCGAGCTGCGCGAACGGGCGGAGCTCGTAGCCGGCGAGGTCGGGGAGCGGCGGGACCGTGACCGAACCCGTATGCGAGTCTCCGGAGCCCCGACCGTGCCCGGGGAAGTGCTTGAACACCGGCGTGATCCCGGCTTGGAGGAGCCCTTCGGCGAAGGCCCGCGCGTAGTCCGTGACCACCTGCGGGTCGGGGGAGAACGAGCGGTCACCGATCACGTCGTCGTCGGGGCGATCCGTGACGTCGACCGTGGGCGCGAAATCGACGGTGATCCCCAGGCGGTTCATCTCCTCGCCGCGCGCGCGGGCGAGGTTGCGCACGTCGTCGATGGGCATGCTCGCCATCTGCCGCGCCGAAGGCAGTGGGCCGGAGACCTGGTCCATGCGGGTGACCCGGCCGCCCTCCTCGTCGATGGTCACGGTCGTGGGGAAGGGGGCCTGACGGCGGAGCTGCGGCAATATCCCGGCCGAGAGAACGGACTCGGCGACTTCTGAACCGATAAATATGCCGCCCACATGAAAATCGTTGACCGCCCACGCCGCGTCCTCGGGGCTCGAGACGCCCACGGTGAGCAGCTGCGCGATCTTCGTCCGCACTTCCATCGAGTCCAGTTCGGTGGTCACGGCGCAGTTCGAGTTCGAGGTGGTCGGGGGCTCGGTGGTGGACGAGGCCGCCGAGACGGTCGGCTGCGCAACCGTCGGCTCGGACGTCGGCGCGGTGAGGCTCGAGCATCCGGAGGCCACAGCCAGGACGACGCACAGGGGCGCGGCGCGGAGCCTGGTCCGGAAGTTCATGGGGATTAGCTTAACCTTTGCGCCGCGGTCCGAAACCCGTGGCCACGGATATTCTCCCGCCCGTTACGCCTGGGCGGCGAAAGCCTCCAGGTCGCGCCGGAGAGCCTTCGCCACAGCCCGCGCGTGCAGCGGGTCCGTGAGGCGCTGCGCCACCGCGACGATCATCGGAGCGTGCTCGAGTTCCCGCTCGTAGCGGGTCGAGAGGAGCGCGCCGTCCTCTCCCCGCGGAGCAACGGCCCATGTGATCCGGGTGCGCTCCCCGGAATCGAGGGATTCGGCGGTGAACTCCGCGTAGGGGGAAACGGAGACGAGTTGCCAGCGCCGCTCCCCGGAAAAGCCCGCAGCCGAGCGCTTCTCGAGCCAAGAAAAGCCGGGGGCGAACTCGCCTCCGTCGACGGGCGCGACCTCCTCGACGCCGGGAAAGTAATCGGGCCACCTGGAAACGTCGATGAGCCGTTCCCAGGCCCCCGCGACTCCCGTGCCTTCGACAACCCGATCGAGCTCTACGTGGACCATGCCTCCACCCTGCCAGAACTCGGGCGGCCGGAGAATGGCCGCGAGGTGCGGGATCTGGCGAGGGAACGCCGCGAGGGAATCGCGCGAGTGCGCGTGGCTGGGCCACAATGGCACCCATGTCCTCACATGCGGAAAGCGGCGACGGTGTCGAAGGTATCCCTGCCGATCGGGATCGGGCTCCGGCGGAACCGGGCACGTCGGACCGTGACTCGTCGGATGGCGGCCAGACCGCCCGGGAGGCGCGGTCGCCGGAGCGTGGGCGACTCGAGCTCCCGCGGGGATTCCGCTCCTTTGTGACGGCGGCGGGCCTGCGCGAGCAGGGCTCCGACGTCTCGGTGCTCGCCATCTCGCCCGGTGCCGGGCACGCGTCTTCGGCCGCCGTGTTCACCCAGAGCCTCTTCGCGGGAGCGTCGGTGGTGATCAGCCGGGAGATCGCGGGCCGCGGCGATGCGCGCGCGATGGTCACGGTCGCGAAGAACGCGAACGTCGCGACGGGCGAGGTCGGTCTCGAGAACGCCCGCGAGCTCCGCGAGCTCGCCGCGCGGGTCGCCGGTGTCGAGCCGGAGCAGGTGCTCGTCGCGTCGACCGGCGTGATCGGCCGCCGCTACCCCATGGACCTGCTGCGCGCGGCCTTTGCCGGTATGGGTGACGGCGCCGACGGCGCCGACGGGGCGGATGCCTGGGCGATCGCCGAGGCGATGATGACCACCGACACCCATCCCAAGACCGCGGAGGCGCAGGTCCCGGGGAGTGATGCCCGCATCGTGGGGATCGCCAAGGGCGTGGGAATGGTCGAGCCGAACATGGCGACGATGATCGCCGTGATCTGCACCGATGCCCAGGTGCCCGCGGAGACGCTCGACTCGGGGTTCCGCTCCGTCGTCGACCGCACGTTCAATGCCCTGAGCGTCGATACGGACACATCGACCTCGGACACCGCCGTCATCCTGGCTTCCGGGGAGGCGGGGGAGGTCGAACGCGAGGCGTTCGAGGAGGCCCTCGGTGCGGTGTGCCTCGACCTCACGAAGCAGCTCGCGCGCGACGGTGAGGGCGCGAGCAAGCTGCTCACGGTCTCGGTCACGGGGGCGCGCGACGACGAGCAGGCGAAGCGCGTGGCGAAGGCGGTGCTCAATTCGCCGCTGGTCAAGACCGCAGTGCACGGCGCCGATCCCAACTGGGGCCGCGTCGCCATGGCGATCGGCAAGCTGGGCCGCGCGGGTGGGCCCGACCAGGACATCGACCCCGAGAAGGTGCGGATCGTATTCGGCGACCTCGAGACCTATCCGCGTTTCGCGGGTGAGGCGGAGCTCGCGGAGCTCACGCGGATCATGGCCGCGGATACAGTCGAGATCGGGGTGGAGCTCGGCGTCGCCGACGGGCCCGGGGCCGGCGCGGCGACGGTGTACGGCTGCGACCTCACGCGCGAGTACATCGCGATCAACGCCGACTACACGACGTAGCCGGCGGATCAGGGGTTCGCCGGGGCCGTGGTGGTCGGGGTGGTCACAGTGAGAGAGGACCCCGGCACGCGCAGCTGCGACAAGAGGATCGTGCGCGCCCGCTTCCACGGTGACTGCCGGATATCCGTCCACGGATCGTGGTTGCCGCCCGGGACGATCTCGAGCCGAGCATCGTCGCCGGCCGCCCGCGCGGCGTCGACGTAGGCGCGCGATTGCGAGGGCAGCACGACGTCGTCGTTCTCGCCGTGGATGGTGACCACCTGGCATCCGGTGGGCAGATGCGCGATGGGGCTGGCCTGCACGAACAGATCCCGGTTGTCGGAGAGTGTGGTGCCGAGCAGGTCCTTGAGGTAGCGGTCGCCCGACTCCTCGGCGCTGACCAGGTCGGCGACCCCGGCGAGCGAGACACAGTGGCTGACGACCTGCTTCGGCTTGCCGCCGGGCAGGTTCGCGGGCAGACGTTCGCGTCCCGCGACCCACAGCGCGAGGTGCCCGCCGGAGGAGTGCCCACACACCGCCACGCGTTCGAGGTCGAGGCGCCCGCCCATCTGCTTGTCGATGTCCTGCAGGTAGTCGACGGCCGAGCACACGTCCTGGACCGTGGTGGGCCAGCCGCCGCCGGAGCCGATGCGGCGGTACTCGATGTTCCACACCGCCACGTCGAACGAGGCAAGGTCCTCGGCGAGCTTGCCCATGTATTCGAGCCCCAGCTCCTTCGACCAGCCGCCCCCGTGGATGAGGATGACGACGGGCAACGACGGATTAGCCGTGGCAGGGAGGTAGAGGTCCCCGAAGGTCTGCTGCGCCCCGGCTTCGGCGTCGATGTAGAACTCCCGTCGCGGCGGGATCACGGAGACGGGCCCGTCGGGCCGCTGATAGCGGAAGGTGCTCGGCCTGTCGACGCCGCGGACCTCCTCCGCGACGGCGCCTGAGAGGCCTTCGCCGCCGGATTGGTGCCGCGCCAGCGACAGTCCCGCGGCGCCGCCCATGCCCACCGCCATTCCGAGGAGCAGCTGTCTGCGGGTCGCGGGGCGTCGCCAGCTCGGGCCCCCACGGCGTGACATGCTCATCTCCCCCTGCTGTGCTCGATGGCTCTTTAGCTCGGTAGTTGCTCGACGAGTACTCCCGGCTCGTGACGGTGACCGAGCCCGGGCGACGAGGCCGATCCGGGCGCCGGCGCACGCCGAAACGCTTGAGCTGATCCTAATGAGGTGCGTGCGCTCGTGCCCGCGCGGCACGCTGTGACGCTCCTCGCGCGCGGCTGGGTGCGCCGGCGGGAGAACCGCTGCGCGCAGGCCCGCAGATGAGAGATCGGTTGACGAGAAGATGCCAGTTTACGAGGAGACCGAGCCCGCAGCCGCATCGAGCTCCGCGCCCTCGTAGTACGGGACGAAGGTGCACTCGGACTGGCAGAAGACGTAGATGGGGTCCTTCGTCGCGGAGGCGTCGTAGCCCTCCTTCTTGAGCGAGGACTTCTGCACCTTGAACGTGGAGGTCTGGGCGACCTGGTCGACGAGTCGGATGAACAGCGGTACCGCGTAGCCGGGGAGGCGCGCGGTGAGCGCATGTGCGGTGGCGACCGGGTCGAACTCCGCGTCGTCCACGAGCTTGAGCGCGGCCATGCCGGCGCGGCCATCCGCGCCGGGGATCTGGACTCCGTAGACGGTCGCCGTATCCACGCCGTCGATACCGGCGAACGCCCCCTCCACCTCGGTGGTGGCGACGTTCTCGCCCTTCCAGCGGAAGGTGTCGCCCAGCCGGTCCACGAAGGCCACGTGGTTGAAGCCCTGGTTGAACATGAGGTCGCCGGAGAGGAACCAGGCATCGCCCTTCTTGAAGGCGTCGCGGACGATCTTCCTCTCCGTCGCCTCCTTCGAGGTGTATCCGTCGAAGGGCGTGGTCTTGGTGATGTGGCCGATCATCTGCCCGATCTCGCCCGGCTTGGCCTCGACGAGTTTGCCGTCGGCACCGCGAATGAGCTCTTCGGTATCGGTATCGACCTTGACGAGCTTGTGCGGGACGGTGGTGAATCCTGCGGTGGCGTCGATGCTGAACGCGTTGACGAATGCGACGGGCGATTCGGAGGCGGCGTAGAACTCGCAGACGCGGGGAATCCGGAAGCGCTCCTGGAATTCCTTCCAAATTTCCGGGCGGAGGCCGTTGCCCAGGATCATCCGCAGGGAATGCTCGTGCTCCTCGGGGCGCTCGGCCTGGTTGAGGAGATAGCGGCACAGCTCGCCGATGTAGATGAAGGCGGTGGCCTGCGAGTCGACTATCTCCGACCAGAAGCGGCGTGCCGAGAACTTCTCCGAGATCGCGAGGCAACCCCCGCCACCGAGCACAGCGGACAGCGCGACCGTCAGCGCGTTGTTGTGATACAGCGGCAGCGGGCAGTAAAGCACGTCGGTGTGGCGCAGGCGTGCCCCGGAGAGGCCGAACGCGACCATCGCCTTGTTCCACCGCAGGTGCGACATCTTCGACGCCTTGGGCATCCCCGTGGTTCCGGAGGTGAAGATCTGGTAAGCGGTCTCGCCGGCCGTCACCTTGCCGGTCGACGGCGGGTTCTCCGCGCTCGCGCGATCGCCCAACTCGGAGATCGTCTCCCCGAGCCACGGCAGCGCGGCCATCGACTCGGTGCGCTCGCCGGCCGTGTACGAGCCGACGCGAAGGTCGCGGTCCGATTCGACGCCGATGACTTCGCCGACCCATTCCGAACCGGAGGGGAGCGACTCGAAGGCCTCGGCGCACTCCGCCCCGACGAGCACGACTTTCGAGCCGAGGAGCTTCTGCGAGTGGTCGAGGACGTCGCCGCGCTGGTTGACGTTGATCATCCCCGCGTTGGCGCCGAGCTTGACCGTGGCGATGACGGAGAGGAGCGCCTCGGGCCTATTGGTGATGCAGATGCCGACGGTGTCCCCGGAACCCACGCCCTTCGCCGTCAGCACGGAGGCGATCCGGTTGATCCGCGCGTTGGACTCGGCATAGGTGAGGGTCTCGCCGGCGAAGCGGATGAACGGCGAGTCCGGGTGGCGTTCGACGTTTTTCTCGAACACCTGGCCGATGGAGCGGCGGTGGCTCTTGCGGATGGTGCGCAGAAGCACGAGCCCGCGGAACACGCTGGGGAGGTCGGGGATCATGTCCGGAATCCCGCGGGCGACGTCGAGCGCGGTCACTCGCTTGTATCGGTTCTCCGTGTGTTGCTTGGGCTGCGGGTTCACGGACAAGACTCTCCCTGTGTCGATTCTTTCGTGGTGGGGCGCTAGCGGCGGGCGCGGGGTACGCCTGCGGACTCTGTGCCGGAGAGCCCGGACCAGCCGAGCTGGACGATGAGATCGGCGGCCGCCTTCTTCTCGACCGTGTGCGAGGCGACCCGGTCGGCGACGGACTCGCCCGCGCCGACGAGGGCGACGGCGATGAGTTCGGCGTCCTCCCTCGAATAGGTCTCTGCCGTGGAGCGTTCGAGGAGATCGGCGGTGAGCTCGATGAAGAGCTTGCGGGTCGACTGAACAGTCTCGCGGAACGGCGGCTCGGCTTCGGCCTGACGGTAGACGACGTTCCACGAATCCGCGTTCGTCTCGACGAACTCGAGGAACGAGGTGATGACTTTGCGGAGGCGCTCTCTGCCCGTGTCGTCCGGGGCGATCTGCGAGCTGAGGGTGTCGATGAGCCGCCCGGACTCGCGGGTGACGCACGCGAGGAAAAGCTCTTCCTTGGAGCCGAAGTAGAGGTAGAGCATAGGCTTCGAGGTGTCCGCCGCCTTCGCGATGGCATCCATCGAGGTCGAGCGGTAGCCGTGCTCGGCGAAGATCGAGATCGCCGCATCGAGCATCTGCTGCTCGCGAATCGCGCGCGGGATGCGCTTGGAGGTCCGGGCGTTCTTGGACTTTCCGGACTGCCTTTTGCCGGACTGCGAGTTGTCCGTCGGCTGTTTGCCCGTCTGCGATTTGCCGCTCGGCGCCGGTTTCGTTGCCGCCAGCGTAGTCCTTCTCGCCACGTGCACCTCCGACTCTTCGGTCTCGCCTCGCCTGCGCTCGGCCGTTGCCCCTGCCTGCGAACTGTCCTCTACGGGAGCCCTGGGCGCCCGCGCTGTGACATACATTACCCGCCGGTAACATCCGGCGTCACCCGGATGGGGAGAAAGCGGTCCGCCGATGCTCGCCCGCCGGGCTGCTCGCCCGCATCTCGCCGCGCCGTGCCGTTGGGTCCGTGCCGGTGCTGCTGTTAAAGTCGCAGCGGAGGACGCTCGCCTCGAAATGCCCGGAGGCAGGGCGGTGCGAACGCAGCGGAGGATCCTTAGATGAAGTCAATGACCAGTGGCGTGGTCGGCCTGGTGGCCGGAGCCGTCGTCGGCGTGGCCGTCGCCCTCATCGGAGGCGCGGCCTTCGCGCAGAACTCGGTCCCCGAGCTCGACACCCCGCCTGCGGACCAGGCCTTGTTCGGCCAGGTCGAGTACGGCTCGCGTAACTAACCGGCGGTGAGCACGGCGTCCGCGCCGCTCCGGGCCCGGGTTTGTAACCTCCTCGGCGTCCCGCTCGCGGATGTCCTCTTTTCTTTCCCGTTCTTCCTGATCGTCGTCGGGCTGCAATCGCCCGGCCAGATCGTCTCGGACACGAAATACGACCTGCTCGTCGACCCGGCGGGCTTCCTCGGCCGCAGCCTGCACGTCTGGACCGACCAGTCGTTCTCCGGGCAGGTGCAGAACCAGGCCTACGGCTACCTCTTCCCCCACGGCGCCTTCTTCGCGCTGGGGCAGCTCGCCCACGTCCCGCCGTGGCTCACGGAGCGCCTGTGGTGGGCGATCGCGCTCACGGTCGGCTTCTCCGGTCTCTACCGGCTCGCCCGCGCACTCGGTATTGCTACCGGTCCGTGGCGGGTGCTAGCCGCGCTCGCCTACGTCGGCGCGCCGAAGGTCCTCACCTCGCTCACCTCGATCTCCTCGGAGATCTGGCCCATGATGTTCGCTCCGTGGGTGCTCCTCGCAGTGCACGCGGGGCTCACCGGGCGTTGGACTCCGCGCCGAGCGGGGGCGGCGGGGGCGCTGGCGCTCGCGCTCATGGGCGCGGTCAACGCCGTCGCCACGGTCGCCGCGTGCCTCCCCGCGCTGATCTGGCTGCTCACGTGCCGGCCCAATAGGACGTGGCGGCGGGTCGCCGCGTGGTGGATCGGGCTCTCCGCGCTGGTCAGCCTGTGGTGGATCGTGCCGCTCTTCGTGCTCGGTGGTGTCGCGCCGCCCTTCCTCGACTACATCGAGTCCTCGGCCGTGACCTCCCGCTGGGCCGCCCTCGTCGAGGTCGTGCGCGGCACCAGCGCCTGGGTCCCCTACGTCTCCCCGGCCGTGCCGGCGAACGCCCCGCTCGTCTCTTCCCCGCTGGTGATCGTCGCGACCGCCGTCGTCGCCGGCGCCGGCCTCGCCGGTCTCGCGTGGCCGGCCGCCAAGGCGCGCGCCGATGGGCGCGATCGGGCCCCGGCCCCGGCCATCCCGCACCGCGACCGGCTCGCGCTCATGCTCGGGGTGGGGCTCTTAGCGATGACGGCGGCCTACATGGGCACCTGGGACTCCCACCTCGCCCCGCATTTCCCGCTCGCCAGCGCCGTGCGCGATTTCCTCGACGGCGCCGCCGCGCCGCTCCGGAACCTTCACAAATGGGAGCCCGTCGGAAGGATCCCGATCGTGCTCGGCCTCGCGTACGCGCTGGGGAGAGCGGCGTCCGCCGTCAGGGGCAGGGCCAGTGCCGGGGACAGGGACGGTGCCTCGGGCGAGCGGGGCGCCGCGCCCGGCCTGGTGCGACGGCTCGAGCACGTCGAGGCCTACCCGGGGCTCGCTGCGGCGCTCGCGGTGGTCCTCGCGCTCGCGCTCGCGGTCGTGCCGGTGTGGAAGGGGGAGCTCGCCGACAACGGCCCGCACGACGCGCCCGCCTCGTACTGGGACGAGGCCGCCGGCTGGCTCGCCGAGAACGCCTCCGATTCGCGGACGCTCGTCGCCCCCGGAACCTCGTTCGGCGTGCAGGTGTGGGGGACGAGCAGGGACGAGACATTGCAGCCCCTCGCAAAATCGCCATGGGCCGTCCGCGACTCGATTCCCCTGCAACCCGCGCCCGCGATCCGTGCACTCGATTCCGTGCAGCGGGTCTTCGACTCCGGCCGGCCCGCGCCCGGCTTGTCTGCGACGCTCGAGCAGCAGGGCATCGGCTATGTCGTGGTCCGCGCCGATCTCGTCCCCGACCAGAGCCGCACCCGGCCGGCGCTCGTGCACGAGGCGCTGCGTTCCTCCGGCGGGTTCACGCCCGTAGCGAGTTTCGGTGAGCCGCTCGGCTCCGAGCCCGTGGTCGGTGCTGAGGCCACGGCCACCGTGGACTCCGGATTCCGCCCGGAGGTGCCGCCGATCGTGATCTACCGTGTCGGCCCCGGAACCGACGCCGCGCAGCAGCCCTACACCGTCCCGCTCGACCAGGTGCCGCAGGTCGCCGGCGGGCCGGAATCCCTCGCGCGGCTCGACGACGTCGCCGCACTGCGCGCGCAAGGGCCAGTCGATCCAACCGCGCGGCTGCTCGCCGGTGACGCCGCCGGCGCGGGGATCGCGCCGACCGCCGTCATCGGCACGGATTCCCCGACGAACCGCGAGACGGACTTCGGGCGCGCGACCCAATCCACCTCCGAGCTGCGCACGCCCGGGCAGGAGCGGGAAACGCTGAGCCCGCTACCCGACTACGCCGCGCAGGTCGGGGATCCGGACCAGGATTCCGAGGGCAACGCGGCCGCGGGCGCACGGGGCCGGACCTCCGCGAGCTGGAGCGGCGGCTCGATCGGCGTGTCGAGCTCGGCAGGCGACGCGAACCAGCCCGGGCCCGTGCAGATCGGGCTCGGCGTCGCCGCGCTGGCCGACCGCGACGAGCGCACCTCGTGGCGCTCGCGGACCGGCTACGGCGCGTTCGGGCAGAGCGTGCGCATCGACATCGCACAGCCGCGAGACCGCCTGTTGCTGCGGATGCTCACGCCGCCCGCCGAAGAACAGAAGGGCTCGCCGGTGGTGCGGGTCGAGGTGCGCACGGACAACGGCACGGCGCTGCAGAGCATCACCCCGGGCACGGCCGCTTCGGTGGCGCTCCCCGCCGGGCCCACTACTTTTATCGAGATCCGGGCCGCCGCCACGGAGTCCGGGACGCGCGGCACGGCGTTCGAGGTCTCCGAACTCGGACTCACGAGCGCGGGGCAGGATGTTCTCCCTCGCCGCGGGGTCGACGTGCCGCGCGCCGACGGGCAGGTCCTCGGCTGGTCGCTGGGGACCGACTACCCGGGGCGCTCGGCGTGCCTGCCCGAGGCCGGGCGTATCGCCGGGCCGGGGAACCGCCCGGGCGCCGAACGCGCCACGCCATGCGATTCGAGCCTCGAGATGGCGGCGGAGGAGCCGGGCACGTTCTCGCGCACCCTCGATCTGGCGGCCGCCGAAAAGCTGCGGCCTGTGCTCACGATGCGCGCGCGGCCCGGCGCCGAACTGGACTCGCTGCTCACCGCCGGGCGCGCGGAGCGCACGGCGAGCGGTGCTTCGGATGTCGACGATCCGATGGGCAACGCGCTCGCCGCCGTGGACGGCGACCCGCTCACTGCGTGGCGTGCCCCCACCGACACGATCCCCGAGCGCGACCGAGTGGTCGCGGGGGAGACGACCAGCTCGGGCTCGGGCGACGGCAAGGACGGCGCCGACGCCGATGCCGAGACCCCCACACCCGAGCTAAAGGTCTCGCTGCCGCGGCGCGGCGCGGTCGGCGCCGTGCGTGTGACCCCGGCCCCCGCCGTCGACGGCGCCGAGCCCGAGAAGATCGAGGTCGCGGTCGGCGACCGCACCACCGAGTTCGACCTCGCCGACGTGCCCGCCGAGTCCGACGGCTCGTGGGTCCTCGACCTGCCGCGGGCCACGAACGACGAGGTGACCCTCCGGATCACCGAGTGGTCCAACGTCCGCAATGACGCCGGCGAGGGCTTCGTGCCCCGCCCCGTCGCTCTCGGCGAGGTCGATGTGCTCGGCGCGCGCGGCGAGTCTCTCGCCCCGGCCCTCGGCTCGTCTGGCGACCTCGTGGAGGTGCCGTGCTCCGCAGGGCCCGAGGTGAAGGTCGTGGATGACGGCGGACAAACCGTGTCCTCCACGCGGATGACCCTGCGCGCGAGCGTCGACGACCTCCGCCGCGGCACTCCCGTCCTCGCCGCGCCGTGCGGGACCACGGCCGACACCGCCCTCGATCTGCCGGCCGGGCACACCACGGTCGAGGTGGATCCGGGCCCCGCGTTGAGCGTCGACGGCATCGAGCTGAGCCCTCCAGGGCTCGCGGGGCGGACGCTCGGCGCGGTCGAGCAGAAGCGCGTCTCTACTTCCGTCGAACAGTGGTCGCCGGCGCGCCGCGAGCTCTCGCTCGATTCGCCGACGGGCGACACCGGGAGCCTCCTCGTGGTCCCGCAGTCGTACAACACCGGATGGACGGCGCGGCTCGTCACGGCCGACGGCTCCACGCCACTCTCCGCGGTGCCCGTAGGCGGCTGGCAACAGGGCTTCGTGCTTCCTGCCGGTGCCCCCGCAGGGGCGCGCGTCGTGCTCACGTTCCCCCTCGACACCCCGTACAGGGCGGCCCTCGCGACTGGACCATTCGCGCTGGTCTTCGTTTTGTGGATGCTCTTCGCCCGCGGGCACGACCGCGCCGGTGCCGCGGCGGAGCCCATCCGGGGCACCCGCCGCCGCTGGGCGATCGGCGGCGCGGTCGCGGGGCTGTTCCTCGGCGGCATCCCCGGGCTGGCGATGTTCGGGGCCGCGATCCTCTGGCTGCGTCGCCTCCCGCCGCGCGCCGCACCGCTGCTCTCCGCGGGCGCGCTCGCCGTGGGCGCGGCGCTCGTGGGCCGTCAGCCCTGGCCGGGAACGGTGTGGGGCGGCGACTCGATCACCGCTCAGCTCTTCGGGCTCGCCGCGCTCTCGGTGGTCTTCGCCCGGGCGACGCTCGACTCCTCGGCGGAGCGCTCGGCGCGAGCGGCGGAGCGCGCGGACCAGAAGCGGCGCGCCGGCTCCTCGACCCAGGAGTAGCTTGCGGCGGCGACGACGATGGTCACGAGCAGCGTGGCCACCCACATGAGCGCCATGTGCCCGCCGAACATCGGCACGTCGAGCGGCGAGAAGAGCAGCTGCAGAACGAGCACGTGCCACAGGAAGATCCCGTACGACCAGCGGCCGAGTGCGAGCATCGGCGGCGAGGACAGCACGCGGAAGCGCGCGCCGGGCGCCGCGAGCACCAGCGGCGAGAGCAGGCACCATGCGATGAGCGCGCCCGAGAACGTGCGCCCCGCGAACTCCGCCGGCGTCGCCTGGACGAAACCCTCGGTGTAGAGGCGTGTGCTCGTCGTGGTGAGGAAGACGGCCGCCGCGAGCGCCCACCACGCCCAGCGCGACCAGCGCGCCGCGTACAGCCTCAGCAGCCACGCGGGCGGCGCCGCCACGAACTCGGCGAGCAACATCCCGGCGGCGAACCACGAAGCAAAGGCCGGCGGGAGGGTGTGCGTATTGACCTCCCCTGGCAGCCCCCACGCGGCGAGCGGGAGGTAGGCCCAGCCGAGAGAGATGACGGCAACCGCCGCGATGATCGGAGCCCGCCACCGCGCCGCCCGCCCGGACAGCGGGCGCAGTGCAAGCCACAGCACGGGCAGCACCACGTAGAACGTCGCCTCGACGGATAGGGACCACGCGTGCGTGAGCCCGTCGACGAGGGAGCCGGGGACGAAGACCTGGAGGAGCAGCAGGTTGGCGATCCAGTCGCGGATGGGCAATCCGACGTTGCCGGGGAGGAGGACGAGCGCCGTCAGCGCCATGGCCAGGTATGCGGGGAGGATGCGTGCGGCGCGGGAACGGAAGTAGCTCCCCGCGGGGCGCGGGGGCGCGTCGGCGCGCGCCGCGCGAGCGATCCCGCGCCACATGAGGAAACCCGAGAGCGCGAAGAACACAGCGACCCACAGGTCGAAGCGGCCCCAGATCCGGGCGATCACCGAGCCCGTCGACGTGCCCGTGAGGAACGCGACGTGAGTGGTGACAACACCGACGGCGGCGATCGCGCGCATGCCCTCGAGGGGCGCGATGAAGCCGGTTGCAGCGCGCTGCGGAAGGGCGCCCTTGGCGCGAGGTGAGTTGCTCATGATCGTGATGCTCATCGTCGCACCTCCGCGCCGCGTGTGGAACTCGGAGCCGCGCCGGGCACTGCGAAGGGGCCACAGACGCCCGGGAAGAGCCCGCACCGTGCCGCGATTTGGCCGGTGGCGCCCGCGTCGGTTCGGGTTGTGGCAACGGTCGCACATATACTGCCCCGTGACCTGAAAATCGACGGTCTCCCGGCCGATCCACCGGACGCGCCCCACCGGCACCGCGGATCGCGCGACGGGATTCGCCGAAAAGGAGCTTCAAGAATGTCCTCTCCCACGTCTGGGGCGAACGCCACTAGCGGCGGCGACAGAAGCCGAAGCGGCCGAGGCCGCGCCAACGGCCGGATCGCCGGCCTCCTCCCCGCGATCCTCATGGCCATCGGCGGCTTCGCGCTGGCCGCGGCCCTCATGCTCGTGTTCGTCGTGGTCCCGGCCAACAAGGTGACACCGCTGGACGTGGACTCCCTGTCCGTGACGGAGAAGGACGACGCCACGCTGCTCGACTCCGCAGCGTTCGCATCAGGCAAGCCCACGGGCGACAACGCCCAGAAATCCGAGTGCAAGCCGGCCGAGGAGGCGAAGCCGGAGGAGCCCGCCGAGGGGGAGGACGAGCCGGCCGAGGACCAGGCGGAGACGCCGAAGGAGAACGCGGTTCTCCCCATGTCCTGCTTCATGTCCAAGGTGCCGCTGGTCTCACAGCGACAGGTCTACGGCGTGGAGCCCGGGAACAAGGACGAGACGACCTTTCAGGCTGTGCAGTCGGTGGTCCGTGAGGACCGCCTCGACGCAGGCGACGAGAAGGCCGCGCTCGTCAGCGCGACCAAGGACCGCGTGACCCTCGACCGCAAGACCGCCGAGCCCGTCGCCGACAACAACGGTTCGGTCGAGCTCATCGATTCCGGCACGACCGGCGAGGCGCCCGGCGACTTCCACCGCGACGGCCTGCAGTACAAGTGGCCCTTCGATCCCAAGAACGAGGACTACCCGTACTTCGACCAGGCGACGTTCACCACGAACCCCATCCACTTCAAGGAGGAGTCGGAGGTCGATGGGGTCAAGGTCAACGTCTACGAGCAAGAGATCGGTCCGATCGACATGTACACCTCGATCGGCGCGCACCTCCAGGCGATCAACCCGGGCTTCTCGCAGACCACGAACTCGATCCTCGCCTCCTACCGGATCAAGGGCACGGCGGGCGCCTGGGGCCTCCCCGGTGACGCGGCGCGTGAAGTCCAGATGAGCCGCTTCTACACGAATCACCGCACCATCAAGGTCTCGAAGGTCACCGGCCGAGTCCTCGACGGCCGCGAGGAGCAGTTCCAGTTCTTCGCCGAGAACCAGGGCGAAGCGGATCAGTTCTGGAACGATAAGACCGCGGTCGAGCAGGAGCGCAACACGCCCACCCGCACCGCGATCGACCTCGTCGCGCAGTGGGACCAGCCGTCCATCGATCGCGCCGTCGACTCCTCCAACCAGTCGGCCTCGCGGATCAACACGTTTGGCCGCGTCCTCCCGATCAGCCTCGGGATCATCGGCTTCCTCTTCGTCATCGGCGGCGTCCTCGTCGCACGGCGCCGAGGCTAGCTAGGCGGCCCCTGCCGGCCGGGCACCATTCCCGGCCGGCTGGGCCCGGCGCCCGGCTCGGCGCACGATTCGGGTGCATGACGGCGCACGCCGACTTCGCCCTGGCCCACAGCGAGCGGCCCCGTACCCCGGACTCACCGGGATACGGGGCCGCTCTTGCGCCTGCCGATCAGTCGGCGCCCCGCGCCGGGCGGGACCGCAGGGCGAACGCGGCGAGCCCTGCCGTCAGGAGGAGAAATACCAGGGCCCAGCCGGCCAGTACGGGGACGGAGAGCGCGTCCCGCGCGGCGTCGCCCAGCACGCCGGAGTGCGCGAGGAGCGGGGGCGCGGCGACGAACAGCACGCCGAGCCAGGCGAATCCGGACTCGCGTGTGCGGTGCGCTGCGATGCCGGCGAGCAGGAGGACCTGGAGGATGGACTGCACGGCGCCGAGGGCGGTGAACAGCCAGAGGAGACCGGAGACGGGGGCGTAGTCCTCGCCGATCACGACGGGAACGAGCGGCGCGACGAGGGCGGCGGCCGCGCAGAGGACCACGCCGATGGCCGCGACCGCGGAGAGCGCGAGCCGGCGCGCGCGGGCATGCGTTTCCGGGCGGGCCATCTGCGGGAAGAGCACCGTGGCGATCGCGGCGGGGAGCCAGAAGCCCACCTTCGTGGCGATGGAGCCGAGGGCGTAGAGGCCGGCATCTCCGGGGGAGAGGACGCTGCGGGCGATGAGGAGGTCTGCCGAGGTGAGCGCGATGAGCGCGAGCTGGACCTGGCTCGCGCGCGCGACGGCCGCGAGATCAGTGCGCGCGGGTGGCTCGGCAGGGGTCTCTGCGGACTGTTCTGCGGGTGCTGCCGAGCCCGCCGCCTCCTTGCTCCGGGAACTCGCCCGTGCGGCCACGTAGACGAGTGCCACGCCGAGAGCCTCGGCGGCGAGCGCTGGAGCCGGTTGCCCCGTGAGCGCGAGGGCCGCCACCGCGGGCGCCGCCTTGCCGACCCCGGTGAGCGCGGAGAAGAAGGAGAAGCGCCGGAACCGTCCCTCGGCCTGGAGGAGCCCCATCTCCACGCCGAGAACGGCGAGAAGCGGGGCACCGAGCCCGGCGGCCGTGACGGTCCACACCGAGGTCGACAGCGCCCATGCCACCGGCCACGCGGCGAGAGCGACGATGACGGCGAGCGCCACGGCTGCGGAGTACCCGACCCGGCGGAGGCGCCTCGTCCCCGCGCACTGCGTGCGGTCACGGGCGACGACGGCCTGCAGGGCGAGCGTCGGGACCGAGGCGATGAGCTGGACGGACAGCAGCGCCGCGAACTCGCCGTAGAGCTCCGGGCCAAGCCAGCGCGAAGCGGGAAGGTGGACGAGATAGGCGGCGACGTTGGCGATCATCGCGCCGAGCGTCACGACGATAGCGCTGCGGCCGAAGCCGCTCTGCGGTGCCGGTGCCGAGGCTGGTGTCTCGGAGGGGGCCTCGACCGGTACCGAGGGCGGCGCCGAGTCTCGAGATACGACCGGGTCCGCGGCCGACTCTTCGCCGCCGGCGGGGTTCTTCGGCTCGTCGGACACGATAAACAGTGTGCCAGTCGCTCCCACGGAACCCGCCCGGTGCCGATAACGTCGGGGTATGCAGCCCATTCGACGAGCGCGCGGCGGCCGGTTCGCCCGGTCGTGGCTCCCGGATGCGCTGCTCATCGCCGTGCTCGTCGCGGCACTGTGGGGCAAGGTGCTCGTGGCCGCCGCCGCGGGAGGAGAGCGCGGCGGTTTCGTGCTACTCCGCGACGCCGTATCGACTCCGCGCCCGCCGCTGTCGGACGGGGCGCTCGGCGTGGGGCAGCAGGCCGCGCGCGCCGTCCCCCAGGACACCGCGATGTGGGCCGTGCAGGGCGTGTTCCGTCTGCTCGGCCTCCCGGAGGCGCTGGTCCTTCCGCTACTCGTGGCTCTCGCGCTCGCTCTACTCGGTGTCGCCGGGCGCGGCTGGGCGCGCGTCGCAGCCCCTGCGGCGGCGCGGAGCTTCTGGCTCCGTGCCCCCGCGATCGTGCTCGCGGTGTGGAACCCGTTCGTCGTCGAGCGCCTTGCGCAGGGCGCGTGGTCGCTGCTCCTGGGCGTCGCGGCCGCGGCGCTCATCCCACTTCTCTTCCTGACGGCGGAGGAACGCGGCGCCCACCGGCTCCCGCGGGACCTGCGGATCCACGCCGGTGTCGCCGCGCTCATCGCCCTCGCGGCATTCACTCCCACGGGCCTCGTGATGGTGGTGATCGCCTGCGGGATCGGCTCCTTCGCCGGCCGCATGAGCCGCGCCGCCCGATGGCACACGGACTCCGAGGTCGCTCTCGTCCCCGAGCCCGGGGCCAGCGCATTCGGGGAGGCCGCGCTCGCACCGACCGACACCGGCGACAACGACCCGGACGAGGAGGACCAGCACTCGCCGATCGTCGTCGGCCGCCCGGGGCGCATCGAGCTCGTCGCCGTCCTCGCCCTCGTCATCAGCGCGCTGCCCGTCGTCATCGCCACGGCCTTCGGATGGGGCAGCGGGAGCGACGGGCTGCAGCTCGGCGCGACGGACCTGGGCCTGTCCTCATCGGCGGCCGGGGTCGCGGCGTTCGCGGCGCGCGCGGAGCCGTTGCTCGGCACGCTCGGCTCCCTCGGTTCGCTCGGCGGGATCTGGAACGCCGACGCCGTGCCGGGGAGCAGGCACAGCGCCTGGGCGCTCCTACTCTCGGCGGCGCTGATCG
Source organism: Dietzia sp. (assembly GCF_036741115.1). Lineage (NCBI taxonomy): Bacteria > Bacillati > Actinomycetota > Actinomycetes > Mycobacteriales > Dietziaceae > Dietzia > Dietzia sp. The sequence goes on along the minus strand of NZ_DAINST010000002.1, from coordinate 6,888 downwards.
CCGTGTTCAGCGTCGGGACCGTGCTCGCGATAATCGGCTCCCGGCGCCGCTCGGGGACAGCCGACCCCGTCCGCGACATTGCCCTCCGCTTCGCCGTGACGGGCGCCGTCGTGGTCGTCCTGCTCGTCGCGATCGCCGCGACCGGGCTAGGCCAGACGGTGGTCACGTCCTTCGTCGACTCCTTCCCCGCCGCGGGGGTCGTCCGCGACGGGCAGAAATGGGTGGGCCTCGCTATTCCCGGGTTCGTCGTCGCGCTCACTCTGTGCGTCGAGCGCGCCTCTACGGCGCTGGCGCCGCGCACCGGGGCCATGGGAGCCGTGGCGGCCGCCTTCGGCCTCGTACCGCTGCTCGCTGTGCCAGACGCCCCGGTGTTCCTCGCCGAGCAGTTCCAGGCCACGCGGTATGGCGAGGGCTGGACGGAGGTCGACAGCATCGTCGCGGACTGGGAAGGATCCGGCGCCGGGGCGGGCGCGAATGCCGGGGCGGGCGCAGATGCGGGGACCGGCGCCGGCGCCGGGGCGAGTGCCGCCGCCGGCGTGCTCGTTCTCCCCGACGGCTCGTTCCGCAGGACGCCGTTGTGGGCGGACGGGCGGCCCGTCCTCGATCCCGCCGCCCGCCTCCTCCACGCGCCGGTCCTCGCCAGCGGCGACCTCTACGTCGGTGGACAGGCCGTAGAGGGCGAGGGGACGAAGGCGCGCGTCGCGGAGACCGAGCTAATCGCCGGGGCCCACCCGGCGCGGCTCACGGCGCTCGGGGTCGGCTGGGTGCTCGAGGAGCGCACGAGCGCAGGTGAGCGCGGCGAGTCCGCCGAGACGTTGGCGCACGCCGAGCTCGTGTTCCAGGACGACGAGCTGTCGCTGTGGCGCCTGCCCGCGAACAACGGCGAACCCCAGGCGCCGGCGGCCTCGACGGGGGCCCGAACCGCGGCGGTGGCGGCGCACATCGCCTGGGGCGCACTGCTCCTCGGCGGCATTGCGGTGGCACCAGGGGCTACCGTGACGCGCCGGGGGAGGAGCGGCGCGCGCCGTCATAGAGGGAATGGCCCCCACGGGCGGTCTATGCCCGGCGGGGGACAGTAGACGAACTCCGAGCTATCCCTCGGCGCCCTCTCCGCCAGCGGGTGCGGCGATATCGCCGGCGTGGATGCGGCCCGCCGCCGCCTCGCCGAGCAGCCACTCGACCGCGTCCCCCGTGGCGGTCCAAGAGAAAGTCTCGGCCTTGGCCCGGGCGGCCGCGCCGAGCGCGGAGCGGCGGACGGGCTCGGAGAGCAAACCGCGCGCGGCGGACACGAGCTGCGGCAGATCCTCGACGAGGAGGCCGGTGCGGCCGGAGTCGACGGAATCGCAGAGGCCCGCCGCATGCATGTAGCCGATCGTCGGCACGCCGTGCTGGCCGGCCTCGATCACCGCGAGCCCCCAGCCCTCCTTGCGCGACGGCATGAGGTGCAGATCCGCTCCCGAGAGGATCTCGTGTTTGCGTTCCTCCGAGACGTGGCCGTGGAAGTCCACGTCGCCGCCCACCCCTAGCTCCGCCGCCCGCTCGCGCAGCTTCTCGGCCCACCAGCCGTCGCCGATCACGTCGAGACGCAGCCCGGGGAACTCCGGGCGCAGCTCGGCGAGGGCGTCGAGGGCGTCCTCGACGTGCTTGTGCGGGACGAGGCGGGAGAGCACGACGAGCCGCGGCGGTCGTACGGGCGCCGTTGGACCGTCGGGATCGGGTGGGGCGGAGGGATCCGAGGGCGCAGCCGGCTCGGCGGGCACGAGGGCCGCCGGCACCGGATCCACCCCGTTTCGCACGATGGCGATATTTCCGGCGGGTACCCCCAGCCGTGCGAGCTCTTCCGCCGACGGCCCCGACACCGTGAGCCACTGCCGGCGTCGATGCACGAGCGGAGAGAGCCGGGACTCGGTCCACCAGCCGATGCGCGCGAGCACGGGCCCGGCGACGGGCCACTGCTCCCTGTGGCAGTGGTGCGTGAGCACGATGGTCGGCGCGCCGGAGAACGGTGCCGCGAAGAAGGGCACGCCGTTCTGCGTGTCGATCACGGCGTCGATCGGCGCCTCACGGCCCAGAGCGGCGAATAGCCGGCGTCGCAGCAGGTAGGCCCATGCGCGCGGGTAGACGCCGAGCCGGTTTCCGCCCCGGATGTAGGTGACGCCGCCGCTCCGCTCCCGCCGGGCCGAGCCTCGGTAGCGGGCGGTGCGGAACTCGACGTCGTGGCCACGGGAGGCGAGGTGCCGGCCGACGTGTTCGAGGTATCGCTCGCTTCCGCCGCCCTGAGGGTGCGCGCAGTCGCGCCAACACAGGAGAACGAAACGAGCCATGGCGAGACACAATACCCGCTCGGTCGGTGTGATTCCGAGTGCTGCATCCCCAGCATGCTCGGCGCCGCCGATAGTTAGTCACGCTATGTGAATACCGATTTGACGAGCGGAAACGGGGCCATAACAATCCAGTGGAATGATGTGATCGCGTGGTCAGACGGGGGAAGGGGGGCGATGTGGCCGACTATTCGAGCCAGGTCGACCCAGTGGACCCCGCCGAAGCGCCGACCGCGCCGGAACCCGAGTCCCGGAGCGACGGTGATTCGCCGCGCGCCGTCGCCGGTATCAACGATGCGCTGGTGGCCGCCGCCGTCATGGGTGAGAGTCGTGCGATCGGCGTCCTGTTCTCGGTACTCAACCCGCGTCTGACCCGATACCTGGTGCTCATGGTCGGTCGCGAGGCCGACGATATCGCCTCGGAGACATGGGTCGAGGTGATGCGGAGTCTTCCGCGCTACATCGGCGGCGCCGACACGATCGGCGCGTGGGTGATCGGTATCGGCCGCAACCGCGCGCTCAACCACTACCGACGGCAGAGCTCGCGCCCCAAGACAGTGGCGACGGTCGACGACTTCGTCGGCGTCCTGGCAGCGGAGACCGACACCGCGCAGACCGTGGAGGACAGGTTCGCCACGGCCGAGGCGCTGGCGCGGATCGCGCGGCTCCCCAAGGAGCAGGCCGAGGCCGTCTTCCTACGCAGCATCGTCGGCCTCGACGTGGCGAGCGCCGGAGAGGTGCTCGAGAAGAAGCCCGGCGCCGTGCGGACGTCGGCGCATCGCGGTCTCCGCTCGCTCGAGAAGCAGCTTCTCGAGGAACGCAAGGCCGAAGCTACGGAGACTTCGGGGAACTCTCCGCCAGGGGGAGATCGAGGGGCCGGCTCGCAGAGCCGAAAGGATCCCGGGACGGCGGGTTATAGCCGAAAAACCGGAAGAAGGGCGCCGAAGAGCCCGGAAAAACCGCCCGACGTGTAACGATCTCGCCTTCTGGTGAACTGGAGAACTGTGGACAATGATGGCATGCCCTTGACGGGCGAGGACCTCGAGCACTTGCTTGAGGGCAGCGGGGAGACGGCCTCCCCGCTCTCCGGGCTACTCGGGTCCGCGTCCGCCGGCATGCCCTCGGCTGAGGGATTCACGCTCGTGGCCGGCGCGGCGGGGTCCGCGGCGCTCGCGGGCGCCATCGGCCATGCTGCGTACAGCTCGGCGGGCGGCGGGGCGGCCGGCGCTGCCGGGACCGCCGGTTCGGCAGGCGCTGCGGCGGGAACCGCGGGCGCGGGGACCACGGCGGCCGCAGGGACCGCGGGCGCGGCCGGAGTCGGTGCGGCTGGCGCTGCAGGCGCAGCCGGAGTCGCAGGGACCGCAGGCGGGCTGGGCCTCGGGGCGATCACCGCCATCACGGGCGCGGTGGGCCTCGTCGCGGCCACCGCAGTCGGCGGAGCCGTGATGATCGGCGGGTCCTCGGACCAGACCGGCCCGGACTCGCCCCCCTCGGGCGTGGCGAGCGGCGACGACGGCAGCGACCCGGAAACCGGACAGGGGCCGGAGCAGTCTCCCTCCGGCGCGCCGTCCTCGCCGAGCGAATCGAGTGAAACGAGCGCGACGAGCACGTCGGATACCTCGTCGACGAGCGCGGCCCAAGGCACTTCGACGAGCGGCTCGATGAGCCCGTCCTCGGGCAATGCCACCCCGAATACCCGCGATAACCGGTACTCCGTCCTCCCGCCGTCATACTTCGATTCCGCAACTCCCGTCGCACCCGAGGTGCCGGGCTCGCCGCAGGATGGAAGCGGAAACGGCACGGTAGAGGGCGAACATGCGCCCGTCGAGGTTCCTGCGGATCAGCTGGCCGGTGCAGTCGATGGAGACATGGCAATCGACGATCGAACGCCATCTTCCTCCACTTCGACCTCGCGGGAGAAGGATCGGCCCTCGTTCTGTGTTTTCGAATCCGGCGAAAGAATATGCGGCAGTACTACCGTGACTTCTACGTCGACCGCCGCGTCGTCGGTGCGCGAACCCTCGACTGCGCAGTCAACCCTGGTCACGACCACCTCGAGCACGGCAGCGCCCACGACGTCGGCGACCTCGCTGCCGACCACCTCGAAGCAAGGCGGCGTCGACTCGAGCCAGAGCCCCACGACCGACTCCACCGCGGACGACGTGGACGGAGCGACACGCACCCGGTCCTCCGAAGAGCCGAGAGGCGAGTGGACCACCACGACCGCCGACGCACATGCCGCCGAGGGTCACGCGAGCGGCGCCCAGCGCGCGGCGCCCGACGACGCAGAAACGATCGTGCCGACCGCCCACTCCGCACCCGATGCGGATGACTCTGCGGATCACGACGCCGGGTCCGCGGACGCCTCGCCGGGCTACTCGGGCGCCGCAGAGAAGACCGCTGCGGCGAAGCCGAACCGCGGAGCGGCGGCGACTCCCCACGTCGAGGCGCGGCGCGGCAGGCGCCCGTTCGGTCGAGGGGCGGATCGCCGGGACGTCGGGGCGTGAGGGTGCCGACGCCGTCATCGGTTCGACTGGCCGCGCTCCGTGAGCGGGGCCGCCGCCTCGCGGTGCCGGGCCGGCGCCCGGAGACGCTGCGCTTCCTCGAAGGGCGGGCGACGCTCTCGCGCTCGCTCGGGCTCCTTCGTTCCTTTCCGCTCGAGCAATCCGATCCCGACCGCTTCTACCGTGGCCTCGCCGACGACACGCGCGAGTTGCTCGGCGCTCTCGTGGCCGGCGCGCAGGCGGGGGACGCCGGCGGCGCGCGGGGGGCCGCCCGGGGTGCGGGAGCGGCGAGACACGACAACGCGCTGGCCGGTGCGACGGTCCTCGACGTCGGCGGCGGGCCCGGATACTTCCGCGATTCCTTCGCCGATGTCGGCGCGCGCTACGTCTCCGTCGAGCCGGATCCCGTCGAGCTCTCCGCCGCGGGCCTGAGCCACGAATCCGTGATCCGCGGCTCCGGCATGGCTCTGCCGATCGCCGACGACGCGGTCTATGTGTGCTTCTCCTCGAACGTCGCCGAGCACGTCCCCGAGCCATGGACCATGGCCGACGAGATGGTGCGGATCACGAGGCCCGGCGGCCTGATCGTTCTCTCCTACACGTTGTGGTTCGGTCCGTTCGGCGGGCACGAGATGGGGCTGACCCACTATCTCGGCGGAGCCAGGGCCGCGCGGATGTACGAGCGTCGGCACGGGCACAGACCCAAGAATTTCTACGGCGAGTCGCTGTTCGAGGTCGGCTGCGCCGAGGGATTGCGCTGGGCCGAGCACGTAACGGCCTCTGGGGATGCCGAACTCCTCGCCGCCTTCCCGCGCTACCACCCGGCGTGGGCATGGTGGGCAACGCGCATCCCGCTGTTCCGCGAGGTCGCGGTGTCGAACCTCGTGTTGGTGCTGGAGAAGCGCGGACGCTAACCCACCCGGTAGCCGACGCCGCGGATGGTCTGGACCTTCTGCTCGCCGATCTTGCGCCGCAACGAGCGGATGTAGACGTTGACGATGTTCGACGCCGGATCGAATTCCGAGCCCCACACGCTGTTGAGCAGCTGGAGCCGGCTGATCGTCTCGCCGCTGCGCCGCATGAGTAGCTCGAGCAGCGCGAACTCGCGGTTGGTGAGCTCGACGATTTGTCCGTCGACCTCTACCCGGCGGGTGCGGATGTCGAGGCGGAGGCCGCCGTGCTCGATGATCGACGCGGAATCGTCTCCCGCCGACTCGTCGTGCTCCTTGAGACGGAGGCGGATCCGTGCGAGCAGCTCGGGGACGCGGAACGGCTTGGGGACGTAGTCGTTCGCACCCGATTCGAGGCCCTCGACCGTGTCGTCGGTGCTGTCGCGCGCGGTGACGATGATGACCGGCGCGTCGAGGCCCCGCTCGCGCTCCTGGCGGAGGAGCTCGAAGCCGTCGATATCGGGGAGGCCGATGTCGAGGATCACGAGATCGATATCGGAGATGGAGGCGAGGATCGAGCGGGCACTCTCCCCGTCGGCGGCCTCCAGCGGCGTGTACTCCGCCTCGGAAAGAGCCTTGACGAGCATTGATCGAATCAGTTCATCGTCTTCTACGACCAGAATGCTCTTCATCTAGCGTCCTCCATTACGGGGTTGTCCGCTGCGCCGACGACGACGCGGTCCCGGGTACGCACCGGCAAAAACCTCGCACAAGCATAGTGGATCCGCCATGCGGGGCAGGCGTGCCGTCCGAGCGCGTTCCGGTCCCTCGAGGGGCCGTCGGCCTGTCACGACTCACGACTATAGCGCCAGGCCAAGGGTAGGCAGGGACGAGTTTGTCGGGCCGAGGAGTGTTTACGCACGCCGCGGCCGGATGAGCGGAATCGTGATGGAGAAGTACGCGCCGCCGTCCGGGGCGTTTGCGGCCCCCGCCGTACCGCCGTGCGCCGCGGCGATCGTCGAGACGATCGCGAGCCCGAGCCCGGTCCCCGCCCGCCGGTCGCGGAGCTGCCCGCGTGCCGTGGCGAAGCGGTCGAAGATGAGCTCCTCCTGTCCCGGCGGGATGCCGTGGCCGTGGTCGCGCACCCAGAAGTGGATGAGCTCCCCGTCGTCC
>NZ_DAINST010000001.1:4544-86399 GCF_036741115.1 Dietzia sp. | reverse complement strand
CGCCGCACCCAAGCCGCGGGCGGCGGCCACGCTCCGGAACGCACCTTGCGCCAGCGTATCTCGGGGATGCGCTCGTACCCCTCGCGCAAGAGTGTGACGTCGTACCTCGAGCAGACCGCCGTCCCCGCTCTCACGGACGTGTGCACCGAGTTCCGCGCCGAGGGGTACTCGGCAGAGCTCACCGCCGTGGCCGACACGGATACGGACATCGATCGGCCGACGTTCACCGTCCACGTCGACGGAGAGCGCGACTACCTCTACCAGGTGGTCGCGGTCCCGCGGCCGATCCCGACCTTCGGCGGGCGCACGCCCAACGACGGGCAGAACTACTTCCGGCTCGAGGTCTACACGCACACGGGATCCGAGGGCTACGACCTCATGGGAGTCACCCGGCAGCAGCTCATCGATGACGTGCTCGACCGCTACGAGGCGCACCTGACCTTCCTCGGTCATTCGGCGCGCCTCGCCACGGACAGCGTCGTGACCCCGAGCACCGCCGAACCCGCGGCCGATGCTCTGGACGAGCAGCAGCCGGGGGCCGAGATATAGAGACCTATGGCGCCTCGGCCACCAGCCAAGGCGCCATAGGCCGGGCCAAAGCCCTGGCCATCGGCCTGGCCGTAGGCCGTAGGCCGGGGGCCGGGGGCCGGGGGCCAAGCACCCACGTCAAAGCCCACCGGCTACGGAACGACGACCTCGCCACCGCAGCCGATGTACGGGAACTCGACCGGCGGGACGAGGCCGGGCACGAGGACCTGTGCCGAGAGCGCCGGCGGGAAAATTCCCGATTCGTGCGCAGTCATGGTCCAGGTGATCCGGCCGGCGCCGGTCTCGACATCCGCGCCCCACACGTCCTGCCCGGCGTGCTCGAACCAGTAGATCTTCCCTTCGCCCGGGCCCTGGACCAGGGCCCCCGTGGCGCCGGTGTCCTCGTTCTTCCACCGGATCACCGGGTCCTCGGTGGTCGAGGAGCCCTCCGAAGGCAGGTTCTGATCGACGAGGAACGCCGTGTGTCCCGGCTCGTCGCCCGGCACCGCGGTGGTCTGGTTCCAGAGGCCGATGCCGGCGGAGCCGAGCAGCGGGGAGATCGCGGAGCACTGCCCCGGAAGCGATCCGGTGGCTGAGCCGACGCCGAGCGAGCCCGAGAGGCCGACGGACCCGGCGGTCACAGAGCCCAGAGCATCGGCGGTGTCGGTCTGCGCTCGCGCTACACCTGCGCCGGCGAAGCTCGCGGCCCCGAGACCCGCGACGGCGGCGATCCCGGCGGCCAGACGAGCGGCGCCCGACCGGGATCCCCGACGGCCCGTGGCCTTCGCGGTTCGGGCGGCATAATCGGCGGAAGTCGTGGTGGTCGAAGCGGGCATGTGGCGAGCCATGTAGATCAGTCCTGACGTCTCGGTCGAACTCGGAAATCGGGCGGGTGCCATCATCTCCCACATCGGTGCCGAACGCGCTCCTATTACCTGGCAGCGCCGGATACCTCTTCCCACACGACCCGCCCCCTCCCCTACTGTTCTCCCCATGAGACTCTCCCCTTGGCTCGCGATCGCCACGGCAGTGTCCTTCGCGCTCGGCTTCCCGTTCGCGGCCGTGGCCGTCCCGGCGTCGAGCCCGGCGACCGTGATCCTCGTGCGATTCGCCGCCTCCGCCGTGATCCTGGGGATCCTCGCGCTCGCGCTCCGCCTCCCGTGGCCCAGCCGGATGCAGGCGGTGCACGCGGCGATCACTGGAATCGTCGGCCAGGGTGTTCAGTTCATCGGCGTGTACACGGCACTCCAGCACGACGTCCCACCGGCGCTCGTCGCGCTCGTCGTGGCCATGAACCCGGTGCTCACCGCCGCGGTCGCCGCGGGGCTGCTCGGCGAATCCCTCACCGTGCGGCGCAGCCTCGCGCTCGTCCTCGGCGTCGCAGCCGTGCTCGCGGCCCTCGCCGGCCGCCTCCTCGAAGTCGGTTCGGTTCCCGCGGCAGTGGCCTTCGCCGCCGGCGGTCTCGCCGGTATCTCGCTCGGCGGCATCTACCAGCAGCGCTACCTGCACGCCGGCCACTCGATGACCAACTACACCGTCGGGCTTTTCGCCGCCCTCGTGCCTACGGCGATCCTCGGCGCGTTCACCTCCATCGGCGTCTCGGACTGGCACGGATTCGCCGTCAACACCGCGCTCATCGTCCTGTTCAACGGCCTCATCTCCTCGCTCCTCTACATGGTGTGCGTCAAACAGGGAGGAGCCGCCGCGACCTCGATGATCTTCGGCGTCATCCCCTCGATCGCCGCCGTAGCGTCGTGGATCATGCTCGGCCAGCGGCTCGACATCGGCATCGCCATCGGGCTCGTGCTCGGCGCGTTGTCCTGCTACCTCGGCTACTCCCGCTCGGGCAGGGCGCCGCGCACCACCGCCGTCACAGTGGAAGGGCTGGATGAACCGGCTGGACCGGATGGGCCAGACGTCCCGGCCGACCCGGTCGGGCCGGTCGGGGCGGTCGGGCCCACGCGGCAGGACTAAATGGAAGGCCCGGCGCGGAAGGGCTAACCGGAAACGGGCGTCTCTCTGACGCCGGAGGAGCCCTGTCCGCCCGGACCGTCCTGCGCGCGGCGGCCGCTCGAATCGGACGCGCGGCGACCGGACTCGCCGGTGCCCTCCCCGGCGCGATAGCGGCGGAACGCGGGGAAGCCGAGCGAGGAGGCCGCGGTCCCGGCGAGCACGAGGGCGCCACCGCCGATCACCGCCGGGGCGGGTCCGAACATCGCTCCGGCGTATCCGTGGCTCCAGTCGCCCAGGCGCGGGCCGCCGGCGACGACGATGTAGAACACCGACTGGAGCCGGCCGCGCATGTCCTCATTCGCAGCGGACAGCAGGATCGCCTGGCGGAACGACGACGAGATCAGGTCCGCCGCGCCCCCGAGCGCAAGGAACAGCGCCGCAAGGGCGAGGAGCCACGAGCCGTCGCCAGGCGAGGCGAGGAGGACGACGGCGCCGAAGCCGATCACCGCGAGGCCCCAGCCCGCCACCGACCACAGGACCGCGAGCCCATGGCGCTCGATACGAGAGACCCAGCCCGAGAACACCCCGCCGAGCAGAGCACCCGCGGCCATCGAGGCGTAGAGGATGCCGAGCGCAAAGCCGCCCGAAGCGGGATCGCCGAAGGATTCGTGCGCGATCTCGGGGAACAGCGCCCGGGCCATGCCGAAGACCATCGCCACGAGGTCCACGACGTACGAGGCGAGGAGGACCTTCTGCTGCGCGAGGTAGACGAAGCCGGCGATCACGGAACGAAGGCCCGGCACTCCGGACGCCGACTCGGGCGGGAGCCCGGGGAGGCGCACCGCGGCCCACAGCGTCGCCAGCATCGCCACCGAGTCGAGCAGGTAGAGGGCGCCGAGGCCGATGGCGGGGATCAGCGCGCCGGCGAGGACTGGCCCGGCCACGGCGCCGAAGGACATCACGGTCGTGTTGAGCGAGGCCGCCGCGGGAAGCTGGTCGATGGGCAGGAGCCGCGGGAGGATCGCCGTCCGCGTGGGATTGCCCACGGAGAAGAAGGACTGCTGCGCGGCGAGTAGCGCGAGCACGACCCACACATTCTCGTTGCCGAGGACGGCCTGGAGGAACAGGCCGAACGTCGTCAGGATCAGTCCGGCGGTCGAGACGACGAGCAGCGTGCGCCGGTCCATCGCGTCGGAGAGCGCCCCACCCCACAGGCCGAAGAGCACGAGCGGCACGAGCGCGACGATCCCCGAGAGACCGACGTAGGCGGAGCTGCCGGTTATCTCGTAGATCTGCTGCGGCACCGCCACGATGGAAAACTGTGCCCCTACAACGGTGACGATCTGCGCGAGGAACATCCGCATGTATGCCGGTGTCCGCAGGGGGCGCGTGTCGGCGAAAATCCCTCGCATAGCTGCCACAATCGGGGAATGCTATGCCCGTCCGTGCGGCGCGGTCCAATCCGGGACCGAAGGGGACGTATCGTGTGTTCTCGTGTGGCGTCGCCGCATCTCCGCCGAACGAATGGAGGAATCGAGACCTTGGCCACCCCGAACGCAGCATCAGCCCCCGCCGGAGACTCCCCCACCGCCGTCATCGTCCTCGCCGCCGGCGCGGGCACGCGCATGAAGAGCGCGCTGCCCAAGGTCCTCCATCCCGTGTGCGGGCGTTCCATGCTCGCGCACGCGCTCCACGCCGCCGCAGGCACGGGCGCCGAGCGGCTCGTCGTGGTCGTCGGCCACCAGCGCGAGCGCGTCTCCGAGGCCGTGGCCGCCGAGGCCGAGCACCTCGGCGTCCCCGTGGACACCGCGATCCAGCACGAGCAGAACGGCACGGGCGATGCCGTGCGGGCCGGCCTCGAGGCCCTCCCCGCCGATTTCCACGGCTCGGTCGTGGTGACGACGTCGGACGTGCCCCTTCTCGACGCCGACACTCTCAACGAGCTCCTCACGCTGCACCGCGCGGAGCCCCCTGCCGCGGTCACGGTCCTCACCTCAACGGCCCCCGATCCCGCCGGCTACGGCCGCATCGTCCGCGATGCCGACGGCGGGGTCCTCCGCATCGTCGAGCACAAGGACGCCTCCGAGACCGAGCTCGCCATCGACGAGGTCAACTCCGGGGTCTACGCCTTCGAGGCCGATCTCCTCCGCTCCGCGCTCGGCCGCCTCGGCACCGACAATTCGCAGGGCGAGCTCTACCTCACCGATGTCATCGAGATCGCGAACTCCGATGGCCGGCTCGTCCGCGGGCACAAGGTCGCAGATGCCGCGCTCGTCGCCGGCGCCAACGACAGGGTGCAGCTCGCCGAGCTCGGCCGCGAGCTCAATCGCCGGGTGTGTGAGCGGTGGATGCGCGCCGGCGCGTCCATCGTCGACCCCGCCACCACGTGGATCGACGTCACGTGCGAGCTGCGCGGCCAGGACGTCACCCTGCTGCCTGGGGTCCAGCTCCACGGCTCCACCTCGATCGCCGGAGATGCCGTGGTCGGCCCGGACACGACCCTCCGCGATACCGAAGTCCGGGAGGGCGCCGTGGTCGAGCGGGCGCACGCGCTGTCCGCCGTCATCGGAAAAGAGGCCCACGTGGGGCCGTTCGCCTACCTCCGCCCCGCCGCCGAGCTCGGCGAGGGAAGCAAGGTGGGCACGTTCGTCGAGATCAAGAAGTCCCACGTCGGGGACCACTCGAAGGTCCCGCACCTCACGTACGTCGGGGACGCCACGATCGGCGAGCACAGCAACATCGGGGCATCGTCGGTATTCGTCAATTATGACGGGGTGAACAAGCACCGTACCGTGATCGGAAGCCACGTCAGGACCGGTTCGGACACCATGTTCATCGCTCCTGTCACGGTCGGTGACGGCGCTTATTCCGGCGCCGGTACGGTGATCAAGGACGATGTCCCGCCGGGAGCGCTCGCGGTTTCGGGCGGCAGGCAGCGGAACATCGAGGGCTGGGTCACCTCCCGTCGGCCGGGCACGGCCGCTGCCGAGGCAGCCGAGAAAGCACAAGTCGAAACCGAAAATAAGGACGGTTCGGGTCAGTGAGCGATTGGATCGACAATCAGAAGAACCTGATGCTCTTCTCCGGGCGGGCACACCCGGAGTTGGCTCAAGAAGTCGCAGCGGCGCTCGGCGTCGAGGTCGCGCCGCAGACTGCGCGGGACTTCGCCAACGGCGAGATCTTCGTCCGCTTCGAGCAGTCGGTCCGCGGCTGCGACGCCTTCGTTCTGCAGAGCCACCCCGCTCCGCTCAACAAGTGGCTCATGGAGCAGCTCATCATGATCGATGCGCTCAAGCGTGGCTCCGCCAAGCGCATTACCGCGGTCGTGCCGTTCTACCCGTACGCGCGCCAGGACAAGAAGCACCGCGGTCGTGAGCCGATCTCGGCCCGCCTCATCGCCGACATGCTCAAGACGGCCGGCGCGGACCGGATCATCACCGTCGACCTCCACACCGACCAGATCCAGGGCTTCTTCGACGGCCCCGTCGACCACATGCACGCCATGGGTCAGCTCGCCGATTATGTCAAGGAGAACTACGGCACCGACAACGTCTGTGTCGTCTCCCCCGATGCCGGCCGCGTCAAGGTCGCCGAGAAGTGGGCCGACGCCCTCGACGGCGCCCCGCTCGCCTTCGTCCACAAGACGCGCGACCCCAACGTCCCGAACCAGGTCAAGTCCAACCGCGTCGTCGGCGACGTCAAGGGCCTCACCTGCGTGCTCATCGACGACATGATCGACACCGGCGGCACCATCGCCGGCGCTGTCAACGTGCTCAAGGAGGCCGGCGCGAAGGACGTGATCATCGCGACCACGCACGGCGTGTTCTCCGATCCGGCCGCCGAGCGCCTCGCCACCTGTGGCGCCCGCGAGGTCATCGCCACGAACACCCTGCCGATCCCGCCGGAGAAGCAGTTCGACAACCTCACGGTCCTGTCGATCGCGCCGCTCCTCGCCCGCACCATCCGCGAGGTCTTCCTCAACGGCTCGGTCACCTCGCTCTTCAACGGCTCGGCGTAGCCTTAGCTCGCAAGGCCCGATCGGTCCACGCTGCGGGATCGATTCGCCCCGGCTCGGAGGACACCATGGACGCGACGATCTACCACAACCCCCGCTGCTCGACCTCGCGGAAGGCACTCGAACACCTCCGCGAGGCCGGCATCGAGCCGACGATCGTCCGCTACCTCGACGAGGTGCCGAGCCGCGCCGAGCTCGCGACTCTCATTTCTGACGCCGGACTGCGCGTTCGCGACGCCGTCCGGACGCGGGAGGCGGAGTATCGCGAGCTCGGCCTCGCCGAGGCCGACGACGACGCGCTCCTCGACGCGATGGTGGCCCACCCGAGGCTGATCCAGCGGCCGTTCGTGGTCACCGAGAAGGGGACGCGCATGGCGAGGCCCCTCGAGAGCGTCGACGAGATCCTCTAGGCACCCGAGGGGCGGGCGATATGACGGAATACGACGGCGGCGCCTCGGCCGCGCGGTTCTCGGAGTTCCTCCGCCGTCAACCCGCGCCTCTGCCCGAGGTACTCGAATTCTTCGACTCGCTGCCGGCAGTCGCGGTCGAGGAGATGGACGGGGCCTGGGCCGGCGGGGAGCTCGCCACCGGCAACCCGATGGACGGGATGCTCGGGCTGATGGGCTGGCACGGAAAGCGCTTCGAGGGCCCAGACGGGGCGCACCCGCTCGTCATGGACGACGGCCACGGCGGCCGCTTCCAGGTCGACCCGAAATTCCTGCCCATGGGCTCGGTCGGCGCGCTGCTGCCGATCGTCCGCCGACCTCTCGCCGCTGCCGCCACTCGCCGCGCAATGGGTGCGATGCGCACGTCGAAGCCGAGGGCACGGCTGCGTGAGGTCGCCTACCGCGGCGTGCCGACCGCGACCATGATCTACGACGCCCTCCCCATCAACGACCACTTCCGGCGGGTCGACGCGGACACTCTGCTCGGTGTGATGGATCTGCGCGGGCTTCCCGCCCCGTACGTGTTCTACCTCCGCCGCGAGGCGGGCGTGGGGGCCTGAGCGGCTTCGCTCCCATTTGGGCCGGGGCGGGAGGTGCCGCTAGGCTGGGTGCGTTATCTCGGCGAGGGAGCCGACTGCCGCGAATGCGGCGCCCGTTGCTCCGTTATCGACGCGATCCCCTGCTCTCCCGGCCGCCTTGCGGCGCCCGGTTCCGGTGGGGCTCGCTGCGCGCCGAGCCACCGTACGAGAACAGCAGGAGTTCCCATGGCTGATACCAACAAGATCAAGGCCAAGGTCCGCGACGAATTCGGCAAGGGCGCCTCGCGCCGCGACCGCCGCGAGGGCTTCGTGCCCGTCGTGCTCTATGGCCACGGCTCCGAGCCGCGCCACCTCAAGCTCAAGACCCTCGACTTCGCCGCGATCCTCCGCGAGAACGGCACCAACGCCGTGCTCTCGCTCGACATCGATGGCGAGGAGCAGCTCGCGCTGACCAAGCAGGTCGACGTCGAGCCGATCAAGCGCTTCATCGAGCACGCCGACCTCCTCGTCGTGAAGAAGGGCGAGAAGGTCGAAGTCAGCGTCTACGTCACCACCGTCGGCGAGGCCGGCCCGGGCACCCTGGTCACGCAGGACCTCTCCGAGATCGTCGTCGAGGCCGACGCGCTCAAGATCCCCGAGGGCTTCGAGATCGACCTTGAGGGCGCCGAGGTCGGCACCCAGTTCACCGCCGGCGATATCAAGCTCCCCGCGGGCGTCACCCTCGTCACCGATCCCGAGATCCTCGTGGTCAACGTCGCCGAGGCCCCCTCCGAGGAGGAGCTCGAGGCCGAGCTCGACCAGGACATGGTCGCCGAGGCCGATGCCGGTTCCGAGGACGGCGAGTCCGAGGACGCCGAGGAGTCCTCCGAGGACGCCGAGGGCGAGTCCGAAGGCGGCGAGGAGGAGTAATTCTCCACCTCCCGCGCGGAAGCGCTCGTCCGCCTAACGGCGGATGCATGAAGGCGGCGGGTCCGGTTGCTACCGGGCCCGCCGTTTTTGTTTTTTCGGAGGCGGAGCTGACCTGGGGATTTCTCCGCGCGGTGCCGGGTTGGCCAGCCTCGGTGGCGAATTGACGCTCCGGTTGCCGGGTCGATCACGCGGTGCCGGGTTCGCCGCGAAAGTGCGCGCGGTGCCGGGTTGACGTCGAGATTGGGCGCGGCTTGGGCCCGCAGGAGGCGCCCGCCGAAACCCGGTTCGATCTCTGTGCGACCGAGCCTTGCTCCACCGGGCACGGTTCAGCCCAGGCCTACTAGCCCCCGATCAGCCCCTCCTAGTTCGCCCTTACTTCAGCGCGAGCATTCCGGCCATGGCGAACATGACCACGGCAATGATCCCGTCGAGGACGCGCCACGCCTTCGGATCGGCGAAGACCCCGCGCAGCGCCTTTGCGCCGAAGCCCACCAGCGAGTACCACACCATTCCAGCGAACACGCAGCCCAGCGCGAATGCCCAGCGCAGGTCGCCGTGCCCGTTGGCGATCGAACCGAGGACCACGACCGAGTCGAAGTACGCGTGCGGATTGAGCCATGTGAAGGCGAGCATCCCCGCCAGCGCCGCGACGAGCGGTGAGCGGAACCAGCGACGCACCGGTCCGAGGTGCGTTCCCGAATCCTTGGTCGTGTTCCGTGACGAGCCCCGTGCCGGACCATCGGCCGAACCGCCGTTCGCGCCCGTCGCAGCCGCGTCGCCCGGTCCGCCCGCGCGCACGGCCGTCGCCACGGACGACCCCCCGGCGCCGGTGTCCTTGTCGGATCCCGCTACGCCGGATGCTGTGGACCGCGACGAGACGCCGGAAGTCGTGGAAGCAGAATGCGCAGAGATCCCGGCGCCGACGGCCTCTGTCGATTCTGTGTCTGTATCGCTTTCGCCCTCGCTCGCGGACTCCCGCCCGTTCCCGGACCGTCCCTTGCCGGCGCCGTCCTCAAGTGCGGCCCCGCCGATCACCGCGCGGCGGGCGGCGAAGAAGCCGTAGGCCACGAGGAAGACGACGCCGACCCACGTGATCACCTGCATCGCCCACGGCGCCGCGTCCATGAGCGCACCGGCGCCCGAGACGCCCAGGGCAATGAGCACGATCTCGCTCAGCGAGCAGCACAGTACGAGCGGCCACACGGGAATCGCGCCGCGCAGCGCCTGGCGCAGGAGGAAGGCATTCTGCGCACCCACTGCGGCGATGAGCGCGATCGCCGTCATGAATCCGAGTCCGAGAACAGAGAATGAGAACGTCACGACGGCCAAGGTATGCACCCCACTACCCAAACTCAAACTAACTATTTTTGCCCTCGCTAAGATGCGCTTATGGCAGCACCGACCCTGGAACAGCTCAGAACTCTCGTCGCCGTCGTCGACGAGGGAACGTTCGAAGCAGCGGCGATCACGCTCGGGGTCACGGCCCCCGCGGTCTCGCAGCGCATCCGCGCGCTCGAGGACGGCGCAGGCCGCGTCCTCGTGCGCCGCGACAAGCCCGTCCTTCCCACCGAGGCGGGCGAGACACTCCTGCGCACGGCACGCCAGATGCTCCATCTCGAGCAGGTGCTCGCCGTCGAGCTCGACTCCTCGGATTCCGTGCTCTATGACGACGACGGTGCCGATTCCCGGGGCGCCCCGCTCCCCCACCTGTCCGTGCCGATCGCCGTCAACGCCGATTCCCTGTCGTCCTGGTTCCTCGACGCCCTGCACGCGGCCGGCTTCGGACCGCGCGTGGTGTTCGACATCCGCCGCGAGGACGAGGCGCACTCCACCGAGCTCCTTCGCCGCGGCGAGGTGATGGCTGCGGTGACAAGCGACAGGACTCGCGTGCAGGGCTGCCGTGTCGTCCGGCTCGGCGCGATCCGCTACCTCGCGTGCGTTTCCCCCGAGCTCGCCGAGCACTACGGGCTGAGCGAGGGGATGGACCGGCTGCAGCGCAACCGGATCCTCCGGCAGATCCCCTTCGTCGACTTCGACGACCGGGACGATATGCAGTCGGCGTACTTCCGGGCGCTCGTCGGCACGGAGCCCGCGGCCCCGCGACACGCGATCCCCGCGACGAGCGAGTACATCCGCGCGGTGACCCTCTCGATGGGCTGGGGCCTGCTCACCGAACAACAGGCCGAGCCACTGCTCAGCGACGGCCGGATCGTCTCCATCGCCCCGGAGAAGCCACATACGGTGCCGCTGTACTGGCAGCACTGGAAGGTCCGCTCGACGGTGCTCGACCGGATCACCGAGGCCGTGCTCGACACCGCCCACGAGCTACTGCCGCAGGGTCGCTAGGGAGTTCGCGGAGGATTTGGGAACATGGACTTCGTGACTCCCCGCGCGAACACCCCGAGCTCCACCGCCGCCGAATCAGACGGCCCGTTCCTCGTCATCGGGCTCGGCAATCCCGGTCCTGCCTACGCCGCGACCCGCCACAACATCGGCGCTATGGTGTGCGACGAACTCGCCGACGAGGCGAGCCCGATGCCCGCGAGCTTCTCCGTTCACAAGCGGACGAACTGCGACGTGGCCGAAGCGCGGATCGACAACCGCCGCGTGGTGCTCGCGAAGCCGCGCTCGTACATGAACGTCTCGGGCGGCCCAGTCGCGGCGCTGTGCAAATACTTCAAGGTCGCGCCGAGCTCGCCCATCGTGGTGCACGACGAGATCGACATCGACTTCGGCGCCGTGCGCCTCAAGCGCGGAGGCGGCGAGGGAGGGCACAACGGCCTGCGCTCGATCAGCCAGGCGCTCGGAACGAAGGACTATATCCGCGTGCGCGCCGGAGTCGGCCGCCCGCCCGGCAGGATGGACGTCGCCGATTTCGTGCTCAAGCCGTTCGCCAAGCACGAACAGGACGGGCTCCCGGTCCTCGTCGCGGATGCGGCAGACGCCGTCAGACTGCTGCTCGACAGGGGCCTCGAGGCCGCCCAGAATGCCGTGCACTAAGCATGTGAGCAAAAAGCAACGGCGCGTAGTCGGATTCGTCCCCGGAGCTGCGGAATCGCCCCAGGGCCAGCTCCCTTGCGCCGCGCCGGCACGCCCTCGGTAAACCCCTCCCGGTAACAACTGGAATAAATGCCTACGGGATAGCCACCGCTCTACAATCCAGGCGCTAATGTGCCTTTCATGAGTTCTTCAGATCCCGGCGCCACAAGCGCCTCCGGCACCCCGATGATCAGCATCTCCGGGGTGGAGAAGTATTTCGACGACTACCACGCTCTCCGCGACATCAACGTCGAGGTCGATCGTGGCAAGGTCGTCATCGTCCTCGGGCCCTCTGGCTCCGGCAAGTCGACCCTCTGCCGCACGATCAACCGCCTCGAGACCATCGATGCCGGAGAGATCCGCATCGACGGAAAGCGCCTCCCCGAGGAAGGGAAGGAACTGGCCAAGCTCCGCGCCGATGTGGGCATGGTGTTCCAGCAGTTCAACCTCTTCGCCCACAAGACCATCCTCGAGAACGTCACGCTCGCGCCGATCAAAGTGCGCAATCAGTCCAAGAAGGACGCCGAGAAGCGAGCAATGGAGCTGCTGGATCGAGTGGGGATCGCCAACCAGGCGAACAAGTATCCCGCCCAGCTCTCCGGCGGCCAACAGCAGCGCGTCGCCATCGCCCGCGCGCTCGCCATGGACCCCAAGGTCATGCTCTTCGACGAGCCGACCTCCGCGCTCGATCCCGAGATGGTCAACGAGGTCCTCGACGTCATGGTCTCGCTCGCCAAGGAGGGCATGACCATGGTCGTTGTCACGCACGAGATGGGCTTCGCCCGAAAGGCCGGTGACCGCGTGCTCTTCATGGCCGAAGGCGCCATCGTCGAGGACAGCGATCCGGAGACCTTCTTCACCAACCCATCGAGCGACCGCGCCAAGGACTTCCTCGGCAAGATCCTCGGACACTAGGGGGCGGACATGAAGAACCGCTCAGCCCCCGGCCTCTCCGGGCTCAGGCGCACGCTCGCGCTCATCCTCGCGGCCGTCCTCGGCACGGGCCTGCTCGCCGCGTGCGGCTCCTCGGAGGCCCGCAGCCTGCTCACCTCGATCCGCAACGGTCACGTGATCGCCGGCACGAAGTACGACCAGCCCGGCCTCGGCGTCCGCGAGCCGGACAAGGAGATCACCGGCTTCGACGCCGATGTGAGCCGCTACGTTGTCTCCTCGATCGCGAAGAAGCTCGGCGTCCCCGAGCCCGAGATCTCGTGGAAGGAGACGCCGTCCGCCCAGCGCGAGAACCTCATCTCCAACGGCGAGGTCGACATGATCGCGGCGACGTACTCGATCAACGACTCACGCTCCAAGCGCGTCGATTTCGGCGGGCCATACCTGGTCACCTACCAGGCGCTCCTCGTGCGCGCCGACGACAACCAGCTCCAGACCCTCGAGGACATGAACGCCGGTCGCCGGCTCTGTTCCGTCACCGGCTCGACCTCGGCACAGAACGTGCAGAAGCAGCTTCCCGCGGTGCAGCTCCAGCAATTCGACTCCTACTCTTCATGTGTAGAGGCCGTGTACCGCGAAAAGGTCGACGCACTCACCACCGATGCGACGATCCTCGCCGGCTTCGCCGCGCAGTACCCGGGCGAGTTCAAGCTCGTGGAGATGAACAACGTCTCCGACGTCATGGGCGACGACGGCAAGGTCTCGAAGAAGGCCGGTTCCCCGTTCTCCACCGAGCGCTACGGCATCGGCGTCACGAAGGGCGACAAGGCCACGGTCGACGCCATCAACGAGGCGCTCGACGAAATGATCTCCTCCGGAGCGTGGAACGAGGCGTTCATGCGCAACGTCGGTAACTCCATGCGCGATTCCGGCTACCCCGTCCCAGAGCCGCCGACCCCCGGCGACCTCTCGTTCCTCAGTTAGGAGGTACCGACGACCATGTGGGAAGAATTCGGACCGGCGCTACTGCCGGCCTTCTGGATGACCATCAAATTGACGTTCCTCTCGGCTATCGGTTCGCTGATCTGGGGAACGATCCTCACCGCGTTCCGGGTCTCGCCCGTGCCGATCCTCCGCGGCTTCGGCACCGCCTACGTCAACATCGTCCGTAACACGCCGCTCACGCTCGTCGTGCTCTTCTGCTCGATGGGCCTCTACCAAAACCTCGGGCTCGCGCTCGCCCCCGAGAACGACAATTTCGTCGACAACAACAACTTCAATCTCGCCGTCCTCGCGTTCATCCTCTACACATCGACGTTCGTGTGCGAGACCCTGCGCGCCGGCATCAACACCGTGCCGCTCGGGCAGGCCGAGGCCGCGCGCTCGCTCGGCATGGGCTTCGGACAGATCCTCGGGATCATCATCCTCCCGCAGGCGTTCCGCTCGGTCATCAATCCACTGGGCTCCGTGCTCATCGCGCTCATCAAGAACACGACGATCGCTTCGGTCATCGGCGTGGCCGAGGCCTCGCTGCTCATGAAGTCGACGGTCGAGTCCTACGCGGACGAGCTGTTCGTGATCTTCGGCGTCATTGCGCTCGGGTTCATCATCATCACGCTCCCCGTCGGTCTCATCACCGGCAAGCTCGGCGAGAAAATGGCGGTGAAGAGATGAGTAGCAACACGGCAGAAGCAACAGTCCTCTACGACGCGCCGGGCCCGAAGGCCAAGCGCACCTACGCGACCGTCGCAACCCTCGCGGTCATCATCGGCCTCGCGATCCTGGCCTACGTTCTCTACGTCCTGTGGAAGAACGGGCAGCTCGAAGGCGAGAAGTGGTCGCCGTTCATCAAGGGCACCACCTGGACCACCTACATCCTCCCGGGCCTGTTCGGCACTATCGTCGCGGCGGCGATTTCGATCGTCTTCGCGATGATCGTCGGCCTCTTGCTCGGCGTGGGCCGCATGTCGCAGAACCGGGCGGTGCGCTGGATCTGCGGGATCATCGTCGAGATATTCCGCGCGATCCCGGTACTGCTCCTCATGATCTTCGCCTACCAGCTGTTCTCGCTGTACAAGGTGTTCCCCTCGACCTACCTCGCGCTCGCCGCCGTGGTCTTCGGGCTCACCTTCTACAACGGTTCGGTGATCGCGGAGATCGTCCGCTCGGGCGTCGCCTCGCTGCCCAAGGGGCAGAACGAAGCGTCGACCGCGCTGGGCATGCGGCCTGGACAGACCATGCGGATGATCCTCCTGCCCCAGGCGATCACCGCGATGCTGCCGGCGATCGTCGCGCAGATGGTCATCGCGCTCAAGGATTCCGCACTCGGCTACATCATTGGATACGTCGAGGTCGTGCGCTCGGGCATCCAGTCCGCCTCGTACTACCGCAACTACCTCGCCGCCCTGTTCGTCGTCGCGGTCATCATGATCATCCTCAACTATGCCCTCACGCGATTCGCCAGCTGGCTCGAGCGCCGGCTGCGCCAGGGCAAGAAGGGTGGGCAAGCGCTGCCCGCGGACGCCTAGCGAGTCCGGCCTCCGCCGTCATGCGGCTCCATACCGTATTGCATGACGGCGGACGCCACCCATTCCGGCGGGGCCGGGATGCCCAGCGCATCCCGGCCCCGCCGCTTCGTTTGGTCGGCTACGGTCGTGGGGAGTAGAAGCCCGACAAGTGACGCCCAAGCACAGCAGAGGACGCCCATGCGTAAGCCAGCCGCCCGCATCCACCGCCTCCTCGAGCTGGGGGCCGTCGCCACCGCCGCCGCGCTCCTCGGGGCGTGCTCGGGCGGGCATTCCTCGGCCCCGAGCGGACCCACGGTCTCCCAGAATGTCGCGGACGATGCCGAACTCGTCGCCGACCGAGACGCGCCGGAGAAACAGCGCATCCAGTACCCCGTGGAGGGCGCGGGTGATCCCTCGCAGAACTGGGGCGATCTGTACCTGCCGGCCGGGAAGCACAAGGACCATTCGGTGCCGCTCGTCGTACTTATCCACGGCGGCTCGTGGGCCTCGCAGCTCGGCGCCGAGTCCATGGGCTCCTACGCCGAGGATCTCGTCGAGCGCGGTATGGCCGTCTACAACGTCGAGTACCGGCGCGTCGATTCCGGCGGGGGCTGGCCGCAGACGTTCAGCGACGTCGCGAGCGCGCTGGACCACGTCGTCGAGCTCAACAAGCAGTTCCCCGAGTTCACCACCGAGGACGAGCTTGTGGTCGGCCACAGCGCCGGCGCGCAGCTCGCCATGTGGTCCGGGACGCGACACCGGCTGACCGGGGACGAGGTCGGCAACGACCCGAAGTTCCGTCCCACTCGTGTCGTCTCGCTCGCCGGGCCACTGGACATGGTCTACGCGGCACAGCACGGGGACGACAGGATCGTCAAGGTCCTCGGGGGAACGCCCGAGCAGGTACCCGATCGCTACACCTCGGTCGATCCGATCCAGAACATCGACCCGCACGTGCCCGTCGTGGCGATCCACGGCACGGCGGACACGATGGTCTCGCCGAAGAATTCCGAGCGCTACATCGACGCGGTCGACGCGGCGGGAGGCAGCGGGGATCTTGTGCTCGCGGAGGGCGACACGCATGTGTCCGTGGTCGACTCGTCCTCGAAGAACTATCGCAAGATCCTCGACATCATCACCGACACTTCGGGCAAGACGGTCGAGGAGCTCGAGGACGCGTACTAGAGCTCGTCGTTCGTCGCCGCGACGACACGCATCTCTCGACAACGCAACAGCGAGGGGCGGGACGCCGTACGCCCCTCCCCTCGCTGCAATCTGTTCGGTTATCTCCCGAGCCGGCTCGGCGTCGCGGCCGGCAAGGTGGTAGCTGTGCCGGAATCCGGCTCCACCCGCTACTCGCCGAGCGATCCCGTCGCGTTCGCGAGGCTGCCGTAGATGTCCTCGCGCGGGATGCCGAGGCCCTGGAGCAACACGATGACCGGGCTGAACAGCATCCCCAGCGCGGCGAGCGAGCCGGTGATCTCCGGGCCCTCGGGCTCGCCCGGGTTCTCGCCGGTGCCGGCGCCTACGGTCACCGGCACGTCGACGGCCGTGCCGTTGTCGAGCTCGACGCGGAGAGTGTGCGCGCCCTCGGCGGTATCGGCAGGGATACTCACCGTGACCGCGGCGCGGCCGTCGAGCGCAGACGGGAAGGCGTCCGCGGGGAAGGTCTCGTTGTCGATACCCGAGGTGACGGAGACGGTGCCCGCCTCCTTGCCGTCGATGGTGACCTTTCCGCTCGTTGCCGCCTTGGCGTACTTCGAGGTGATATCGATGTCGCTGAGCGTGAAAGATGTGTCCTTGCGCGCCTCGACCGTGCTCGGGAGGTCCTTGACCGCCACGGCGTGCTTGGCGAAGCTCGGGGAAACCGGGGACCTCTCGCCGAGGTACTCCATCCAGGTATCGGAGTCGATGAGCCCGGTGTCCTTCTTGTTCGTCGCATTGCCGAACTCGAAGAAGTTGTCGCCGCCGGCGGCGAGAAAGCTCTGCGAGACGACCTTGTAGGACTTAGCCGGATCGATCTGCTCGCCCTTGAGCGAGATCGAGGTGATCCGGTCGCCCTCGGGACGGGTAGGATCGAAGGTCCAGGTGAACCCGCTGTTGGTTCCGAGTGCGAGGAATGCGCGCGATCCGCCGGCCGGCTGCCACTGCTGCTCGAGGACCTTCTTGATCTGCTCGCCGCTCAGATCCATCGTGACGATGGTGTTGGCGAACGGCAGGACCGCGTTGGCCTCGGCCTTGTTGATGTTGTTCTCCTGCCCCGCGGGATCGTTGAGCAGGTTGTCGCGCAGGCCGCCGGGGTTCATGAAGGCGATGTCGGCGCCGCCACGGTCGGCGACGGTGTCGACCATGTAGTCACCGACGAGGTTGCCGAGCGCGGACTCGGAGAGCCTGTCGTCCTTGCCATCGGCGCCGATCGCGGTGGTGATGTCGTTGGTGACGGTGCCGACGGGCTTTTCGCCCTCGACCTTCGCCTCGGCGAGCGTGTTGTCGACGATGTTCTTGACCTTGGCGACGGTGGGATCGGTGAGGTCGGCGCCCTCGTCCGTAGCGGGCACCGGGTGCAGCGCCTGCTCGATGCCGGTGACCTCCTTGGTCGACGGGTCGACTGTGAAGGTCATGGAGCCGATGTTCGCGCCGTAGGAGCCGGTCTGCATCACCGGGCGCGGCTTGCCGTTCGGGCCCGCGATCTCCCAGTCGTAGGTCATGTGGGTGTGGGCGGTGAAAATCGCCGAGACCTCGTCGGAGGTCTTGTGCGCGATATCGGCAAAGACGCCATTGTCG
This sequence comes from Dietzia sp., assembly GCF_036741115.1. Taxonomy (NCBI): domain Bacteria; kingdom Bacillati; phylum Actinomycetota; class Actinomycetes; order Mycobacteriales; family Dietziaceae; genus Dietzia; species Dietzia sp. The sequence goes on along the minus strand of NZ_DAINST010000001.1, from coordinate 68,788 downwards.
GCGACCGTCTCGGAGGAATCGGTGCCGGCGCCCTCGTGGTAGGACGCGACGACCACGTCGGCCTCACCGTTGTCCTCGTTTCCGTCCTTGAGCTCGGCGGCGTACTTGTTGACCGCCTCGACGGGATCGGAGAACGTGACGCCCTGAATGCCGCCCGGAGAGACGAGAGTGGGGGTCTCTTCGGTGATCGCACCGACGACGCCGACCTTGAAGCCACCCACGTCGAGGATCTCGTACGGCTGCATCTGCGTGCCACTCACGGAGACGTTCGCACCGAGGTAGTTCCAGTTAGTCGCGGGCTCGATGCGGTCCTGCAGGTCGTCGATGCCCTTGTCGAACTCGTGGTTGCCCACCGCGGAGGTCTTGACGTCGAGCGCGTTGAGTACGTCGATTGTGGGCTGGTCCTGTTTAAAGGACGAGGCGAAGAGCGAGGCGCCCACGTTGTCGCCGGAGGAGATCAGCGCGGTCTTGTCGGCGCCGGAGTCCTTGCGGAGCTTCTCGATGGTGTCGGCGAACGCGACGGTCGAGGGCTTCGAGGCGCTGATCCGGCCGTGGAAGTCGTTGAAGTCGAGGAGTGTGAACTGGTTGTCGCCATCGGCGGCCGAGGCGAGCGGCGCGGCGACGACGCCACCGGCAACGAGGACCGCCGCGGCGAGCGCGGCGCCGAAGCGGCGACGGGAGATATTCGGGGACGAGGACACAGCGGGTCCAGCCTTTCGCTAAGCGGGTTCTCACGGGAGGGGCGCGGCGAGCCCCGGGAATCCCCACAAGACACCGCGCGCACAAAGGAAGACCTTGCCGAATTCTCAGCTCCGGCGGTATACGACAGAGCAAGACTTCATCCATCGTTCGCCCGCGCGAAATCGGCACCTCCGCCGTAATCCACGTTCGAGAAAGGCGGAATTAACCCACCGTTCCCGTTCGCCCCACCAGCCCCACCCGCGCCATTCCGCCTCTCTCCACCCACTCTGCCGGCGGACGTTGGGGGGTTTGCGGGGCGAGCACGTAATCTGGGTAGCCGGAAGTTTTCACGAAGCCGCCCTGCGTAGGGCGGGAACAGGGGCGAATCGGTGGCTCAGGCGGAGGACAACGCGCTCGCGGACGCGATCGGCAGCTCGGATGCGGTCGGCGGCGCGGACGACAACGCGGCCGAGACCACCGGCGACCTCGCGACGGAGGTCGCCAGGCGCCGCACCTTCGCCGTGATCTCCCACCCGGACGCTGGTAAGTCGACGCTCACCGAGGCGCTCGCGCTCCACGCGCGCGTCATCAACGAGGCCGGTGCCGTGCACGGCAAATCCGGCCGACGCTCGACGGTCTCCGACTGGATGGAGATGGAAAAGGCGCGCGGCATCTCGGTCTCGTCCACCGCCCTCCAGTTCACCTATCGCCGCGGCGAGGACCCGGTACCTTCCCCGGAGGGCACGGAGTTCGGCGAGGAGAGCCGTGCAGAGGCCGCGCGAGAGGCGGAGCGCGCTGGGAAGCGCGGTGAGGTGCCGTACGTAATCAACCTCGTCGACACCCCCGGTCACGCCGATTTCTCCGAGGACACCTACCGCGTGCTCACGGCGGTCGACGCGGCGGTGATGCTCATCGACGCAGCCAAGGGCCTCGAGCCGCAGACGCTCAAGCTGTTCCGCGTGTGTAAACAGCGCGGGATCCCGATCATCACCGTGATCAACAAGTGGGACCGCCCCGGGCAGAGCCCGCTCGAGCTCATGGACGAGATCTCCGAGGAGATCGGCCTCGTCCCCACTCCCCTCTACATGCCCGTCGGCATCGCCGGGGATTTCCGCGGCCTCCTCCGCCGCGGCCCCGAGGGCGAGGCGAGCGAGTACATCGAGTTCACCCGCACCGCCGGCGGCTCGACCATCGCCCCGGAGACGCACTACACGCCGGACGCAGCGAAAGCCGCCGAGGGCGAGGCGTGGGACACCGCCGTCGAGGAGTCCGAGCTACTCGCCGCGATGGGCCAGGACCACGACGAAGAGCTCTACCTCGCCGGAGAGACCTCCCCGGTGATCTTCGCTTCGGCGATGCTCAACTTCGGCGTCCACCAGATCCTCGACGCGCTCATCGACCTCGCCCCGCCGCCCGCCGCGCGCGAGACGGTCACCGAGACCGAGCGCGAGGTGACCGACGATTTCTCCGCCGTCGTGTTCAAGGTCCAGGCCGGCATGGACGCCGCGCACCGCGACCGCCTCGCGTTCATGCGCGTCGTCTCCGGCGAGTTCGACCGCGGCATGGTGGTCACCCACGCGCAGACCGGCAAGCCGTTCACCACCAAATACGCGTTGACGGTGTTCGGCCGCGATCGCACGACCGTGGAGACCGCGTACCCCGGAGACGTGGTCGGCCTCGTCAACGCCACCGCCCTGGCGCCCGGCGACACCCTCTTTACGGGTAAGAAGGTGCAGTTCCAGCCGATTCCGCAGTTCGCGCCCGAGCATTTCGCCGTGCTCCGCGCCAAATCGCTCGGCCAGTACAAGCAGTTCCGCAAGGCCGTCGATCAGCTTGCGGCCGAGGGCGTCGTGCAGATCCTCCGCAACGACATCCGCGGCGAGGCCAACCCGGTGATGGCCGCAGTCGGGCCCATGCAGTTCGAGGTCGTCACCGCGAGGATGAAGGCGGAGTTCCGCGTCGAGGTGATCGTCGAGAATCTCCCCTACTCCATCGCGCGGCGCACCGACGCCGAGTCCGCGGCCGAGCTCGGCAGGCAGCGAGGCGTCGAGGTGTTCACGCGCACCGACGGAGAGCTCCTCGCGCTCTTCGGCGACAAGTGGCGCCTCGCCTACATCGAGAAGGAGCTCGACCACCTCACGATCGAGCCGCTCGTCGCCGACGCATAGGAGGCTGCATCCCAGCGAGCCGAGCCCCACACTGCGGCGAGCTCGCGAGCAGGGAAACGTCTCGCGGGATCGTGCCGTAATCTCAAGAGCGTGAACGACGATGACACCCCTACCGACGCCACCGCCCCGGAGGAAGACTTCTCGGCAGCCGCCGCGCCCAAGGGTGCGAGCGCCGCGACGAACAGTGAGAAATCGGATTCCCCGTGGGGCGTCACTGCGATCTCGCTCGTCGCCGTGGCGGCGCTGGTCATCGCGATCTTCGGGCTCCGCGAGACCGCGAGCATCGTCATGCCCGCGTTCCTCGGCGCCAACCTCGTCCTGGCCGCCATGCCGCTGCAGCGGCGCCTCGCCCGGTACATCCCCGGCCCCCTCGCCTCGGTAGCGATGCTCCTGGTCCTCTACGCGGTGCTCGCCGCATTCGTCGCGGCGCTCGTGTGGTCCGTATGGGTGGCGGCGGAGGAGTTCCCGAACTACCAGGACCAGTTCACGAAGCTCTACAACGACGCCATCGATTGGCTCGGCGGCTTCGGCGTCTCAGCAGACCAGATCCGCAGCTCGCTGGGCAGCATCCAGCCGGGCCAGATCGTCGGCTACGTGCAGACGGCAGCGGGGTCGCTGTCATCGCTGGGCACGATGCTCACGATCATCATCATCACGATCTTCTTCCTCTGCTTCGACATCCCGGGGCTCGGAAAGCGCTGGGACAAGGTCGCCGGGGTGCGTCCACGCTTCGCGGAGTCGCTCGAGGAGTTCTCGCACGGCATCCGCAAGTACTGGATCGTGTCGACGGTGTTCGGCCTCATTGTGGCGGTCATGGACTGGATCGCCCTCATGATCCTCGGTGTTCCGCTCGCCGGAGTGTGGGCCGTCCTCGCCTTCATCACCAACTACATCCCGAACATCGGCTTCGTCATCGGCCTCGTGCCGCCGGCACTGTTCGCACTCCTCATCGGCGGCCCCTCGACCGCTCTGTGGGTCGTCGTCATCTACTCGGTGATCAACCTCGTGATGCAGAGCTTCATCCAGCCCAAGTTCACGGGTGACGCCGTAGGCCTGACCCCGACCATGACCTTCCTGTCCCTCGCGTTCTGGTCTCTCGTCGCCGGCGCCCTCGGCGCGATCCTCGCCGTGCCGCTCACCCTCGCCTTCAAGGCGCTATTCATCGATTCCGATCCGCGGATGGGATGGTTCTCGACCTTCATGGTCTCGGCCGGAAGCGAGAAAAAGCGCGAGAAACGGCGGGCCTCGCGGATCTCCATGCGGATTCCGGGCCGTCGCCCAGGCGATGCCAAGCAGGGCGGCGCCACGGCGGCGGATCAACCGGATCCTGCCCGGTCGCAGGACTAGAGTGACCAACGATCGGGCCTCCGCGCTCCCCGCGGACGCGGCCTGCCGCAACCGGGCAGGGCTCGGGTCACGCGGACACACGAGAAAACGGCAGTAGAGAATGGCTTCCCAACACAAACTCCCCGGCTACCTGCAATTCGGGCTGTACGCCCTCGTGGGCGGCTCGGGATTTGTGGTCAACACCGTGGCGCTCTACGTGATCAACACCGTGGTCGTCGACATCTGGGGCAAGGCGAGCGTCAACGAGGTGCTCTTCCCCGTGCCGTTCACACACTTCAATGTGCGGCTCTACCACCTGTTCATCGCGATCAGCTTCCTCATCGCGAACGTGTGGAATTTCTGGCTCAACAAGCGATTCACCTTCAGCAAGAAGGACACCGAGGAACTCGCGGGCGCGAAGACTCGCTACATGCCATTCCTCGTGGTCGGGCTCTTCGGGCTGGCGGTCTCAGCGCTGGTCACGACCCTGATGATGAACCCGACCTCGCCGTTCCACCTCCCCGACGACGTCTTCGACGACTCCTCGGCGATTCGCAACCGCCTGTACTGGGCCAACGCAGCGGGCATCATCATCTCCACGCCGGTCACGTTCCTGGTCAACAAGTACTGGACCTTTACCCACCGCCCCAAGCCCTCGGACGCGGTGCGCGACGAGACTCCGGTCGAACTCCCCTGAGCGCCTGCGTGCCCAGGCCGTCCGGCACGTAGGCGCTCAAGCGCTCAGGCGCTCAGCGCACCTCGGATCGCGTCGAGATCCACGGCGTCGAACGAGTCTGGGCTCCACGCGGCGTCGCGGGTCTTGTCGATGAGCACCGCACGGACCCCCTCCGCGAAATCGGGCTTGGAGCAGACGACGGCGCCGAGCTGGAGCTCGTTGCGGAGCGCGTCCTCGACCGTCCCCACACCGGCCCCGGCACGCATCAACTCGATGGTGGCGGCCACCGAGGTCGGCGAATGCGACGAGAACGAGTCGAGCGCGGTCGTTGCCCACTCGGCGGCCGGCCCCGACTCTCCGGCCATCGAGCTCAGTTCGACCGCGATGTCCTGCGCCGATGCGCGGGAGAAAGCCCGGTCGATCCACTCCTCATGGCCGGCGATGACCGAGGTCCCGGCTTCCGAGGGGTCGCTGCAGTGCTCGCCGAGCGCCTGGTCGAGGCCGGAATCGAGGCATGTCTCGGTGAACGCGGCACGTGCGCCGTCATGCAGGAAATGGGTGCCGAGACCGAGGTGGAGGGCGTCTGCCGCGCCGAGCCTGGCACCGGTCGTACCGAGGTAGATGGCGACGGCGAGGCCGTGATCGCCGCCGCCGGCGAGGCGCGGGAGGATCCACGAGGCGCCCACGTCGGGCACGAAGCCGATCGCGGTTTCGGGCATCGAGGACTGAAGCGTGTCGGTGACGATCCGGTGCGAGCCGTGGGCGGAGACGCCGATGCCGCCGCCCATCGTCGCGCCGAAGAGGACCGATGCGTACGGCTTGGGGTAGTTCGCGATCCGGGCGTTCATCGCGTACTCGAGCTCGAAGAAGCGACGGCCGACGGACGTGTCGCCGGAGAGGACGCCGTCACGCACGGCCTTGATGTCGCCGCCGGCGCAGAACGCCTTGGGCGAGGTCGATGTTAGGAGCACGGACTCGACCGACTCGTCGGTCTCCCATGCGATGAGCTCGGAGTCGATCGCCTCGATCATCTCCGTCGTGAGGGCGTTGAGCGCCTTCGGGCGGTTGAGCTGGAGGTGGCCGATCTGGCCGTTGCGCGAGCTGAGGATCGTGTCGGTCATGCGGCCGATTCTACGATGCACCGACGCGCGTAAACCCCGACTCACCGAAATCGGTGGCCGGGGTCCGGCGCCGGGGCGGATTTACCTCAGCTTGGGGATCACCGAGTCGAAGGCCTTCTCCATGCCTGGTCCGAATGCCGTCCAATTGTGGATGCCCGTGGGCATGTAGAAGTTCTCGTGCTCCACGCCCGCGGCGTCGAGGGACCGGGACAGGCGCTCGGTACACTCCCTGGCCCCGGCCTCGAGGATGTAGCCCGAGAAGAGGACGGCGGGCTCGTTACCGTATTGGCGCGCGTCCTCGGCGCCGATCGCGCCGGTCGCCGCGGAGAGGAAGACGTGCGTGCCACTGAGCTTCGCGGCGTTCGCCGTCACATCGTTCTGTCGCCAAGCAGCACTCCCTCGCGGGCCCCACATGTTGTCGAGATTGCCGCCACGGGTCTCCACATTGAGTCGGATGGTCTGGTAGCCGAGGTCGTCGTCGGTGCTATAGCAACCCGAGACGCCGCCTACTGCGGCGAACCGACCGGGGTTGTTCGTCGCGAGGCGGAGCGCCGATCCGGCGCCCATGGACATGCCGATCGCGCCGTACTTGCCGTTGAGCGTGAGCTTGTCGCCGACCGCGGGGGTCTCGCCGGTCTGCGCCGCGAGGATCCTCGGCAGCTCGTCGGCGAGGAAGGTGTTCCACTTGTTGCGGCCCAGGCGCTGATCGTCCTTCTCCCACTCCGCCCAGTTCGCGCCGGGAGCGCCCGCAGGCGCGATGGCGACGACGTTCTCGTCGCGCGCACGCCGGGCGATGGAGGTCCTGTCGCGGAACGGGGTGGGCATCACGGTGTCGACGCCCTCGAGGAGGTACAGCACAGGCGCATGGGCCGAGGAGTCGCCGGGGAGGTAGACCTCGAGCTCGACCTCGCGGTTCATCGTCGCCGAAGTGACGGTCCAGATCTCGAGGTTGCGCGGGGAGTTGTCGGCTCCTTTCTCCCGTTTGATGAGCTTATTGGCATCGATCGAGGGGTCGGGAACGGGCGCGGGGTATCCCCCTCCGGTGAACGAGCCGGCGGCGTTGGTGAGCGCCGAGGGCCCGAAGAAGAGTCCCGCCAGCTGGGCGGAGTTCGCCAGCGAGCCGACCGGTACGAGGGACATCGCGAGGGTTGCCCCCATGAGGAGCGGAACCGAGGCGCTCGCAGTGCCGCCGGCTTCGCTCGCCGCGCTCAGGGGCGCGGTGCCCACCGAGAGCGGGGCGAGGGTCGGGGCATCGCTGTTGAATGCCGAACCGTTGGCAATGAGCCCGAGGCCCGAACGCACCGAATCCTCGAGCGAGGACGCGCCCGCACCCGAACTCGCGGCGGACTGAGCGCCGGCGACGCCCGGTGCGAGCGCCCCACCTGCAGCGATAGTCGCGGTCGCGGCGGCGACGGCCACCATCGAACGCGCGGCGCGCCGCGCCGCGGTACGCGCTCCACCGACTCCCGAACGATCCGACGTGCGACCGATCCCCATGGCATTCCTCCCCTATATCGCCGTGCGATCGCACAGCACATAAGCAGGAGCTTACTTAATTTTCAGGGAGATTGTTAGTCGTTCGTTATAACCGTTCGGGCTACCCCCGACCGCTAGTCGTCGGCGCCGAGCAGCTTCGCGGCCACGTCCGGGACGTACTTGAACTCCTCGCGGGGCGGCCGCTCGTAGGTGCCCGATGAGGTGCGGTGCGGGACCTCGAGTTTCGGCGGATCGAGACGCTCCCAGGGAACCGTCGAGAGCAGGTGGCTCATCACGTTGATCCGCGAACGCTTCTTGTCCTCGGACTCCACCGTGTACCAGGGAGCCTCGGGGATGTCGGTGTGGACGAACATCTCGTCCTTGGCGCGCGAGTACTCCTCCCATTTGTTGATCGACTCGATGTCCATCGGCGACAGCTTCCAGCGGCGCATGGGGTCGTTGGCACGATTCCTGAAACGGCGCTCCTGCTCCTCGTCGGAGACGGAGAACCAATACTTGCGGAGCATGATCCCGTCTTCGACGAGGAGGCGCTCGAAGATCGGCGCCTGGTGGAGGAAGCGTCGGTACTCGTCGGTGGTACAGAAGCCCATCACGCGCTCGACGCCGGCGCGGTTGTACCACGAGCGATCGAGCAGGACGATCTCCCCGGCGGCAGGCAGGTGCTCGATGTAGCGCTGGAAATACCACTGGGTCTTCTGCCGCTCGGTGGGCGCCGGCAGCGCGACCACGCGGCAGAGCCGCGGGTTGAGGTATTCCGAGATCCGCTTGATCGCCGAGCCCTTCCCCGCCGCGTCGCGCCCCTCGAAGATCACCACGAGGCGACTTCCGGTCGCCTTGACCCACTCCTGCATTTCTACGAGGTCCGCCTGCAGGCGCTTGATCTCTTTGTTGTAGGCCTTTTTCGGCAGCTTCTCGAGGCCCGAGGGCAGGAGATCATTCTTCGCCTTGCCGGCCTTCTTGGCCGGCTTCTCCGCCTTCGCGGTCTGCGCGGTCTTCGCGGTCTTCTCGGTCTTCTCGGTATTGGCGGTCTTCGCGGGCTTTGACTGCTTTGCCTGCGCGGACGCCTTTGCCGGCTTCGACTTCTTGGACTCGTCCTTCTTTTTCTCGCTCATGGGAAAATCTTACGTTTATGACGGCGGAGGCCGGACACGCCGGGCCGATCCGAGCTCCAATCTCCCCTGACCCAGGCGGCCCCCTCGAGGCCCCGCCGCCTACGAGTTCTGCTCGTCCCGCCAGTCGATCCACTTCTGCACGGCGTCGAGGTCGTAGTCGGGTCCGGAGATCCCGACGGTGAACAACGAGGCGCCGAGCTCCCGGATCGCCTCGACCTCGGAGCGTTCGCGGTTGCCGACTTCCGTGGAGATCTCGATCTCGGATACATCGCGGCCCACGTCCTCGCCGTGCTTGGCAAGCACACCGAGCTTGTGCCGCAGCGTCTCCGGATCGGAGAAGCTGTGCCAGATATCGGCGTGCTTCGCGACGATGCGGAGGGTCTTCTTCTCCCCGCCCCCGCCGATGAGCACTGGGATCTTGCGCGTGGGCGCCGGATTGAGCTTGCCCCAGCGGTTTTCGATCACGGGAAGCGCCGCGGCGAGCGCGTCGAGACGGCTGCCCTTGGTGCCGAACTCGTAGCCGTATTCGTCGTAGTCGCGCTCGAACCAGCCCGAACCGGTGCCGAAGACGAAGCGGCCCTGTCCGCCCTTGGCGCTGATGTGGTCGATGGTCCGGGCCATGTCGGCCTGGAGATTGGGGTTGCGGTAGCTATTGCAGTTGACCAGCGCGCCGATCTCCACGCGGCTCGTCTGCTCGGCCAGCGCGGCGAGCATCGCCCACGACTCGAAGTGCGGGCCGTCGGGCTCGCCGTAGAGCGGATAGAAATGGTCCCAGTTGAAGATCACGTCGACGCCCATCTCCTCGAGCGCCGCGGCAGTGGTGCGGATGTTCTCGTAGGTCGTGTGCTGCGGCGCCATCTGGGCGGCGATGCGGACGGGGCGAAGTTTAGGGCTCATTGTGGAAGTCCTCCTGTAGGCGACGACCACACGTTACGCGCGCTCGCGGGCCTGGAACGGTCGCCAGCCCCGATGACCGGTCCGGCGCGATTATCGCTCCACGGGCTCGGCAGGCTTCTTCCGGAACGCGGTGATCACCAGCGCGCAGATTCCCGCGACCATCGCGAGCGCCACGTACCCCGTGCCCACGTCGGGCAGTGACATCGATTTCGAGGCCTGCCCGGCTGCGAGGCCCGGGAGGGCCGCGCCGCTATAGGAAATCAGGTACATCGTGGCGAGCGTGCCCGCGCGGTCCTTGGTCTCCACGTTGTCGAGCACGGCGCGCATTCCGCTGCTGTTCGCGGCGCCCTGCGCGAGGCCGCCGACGAGGCTGATGACGAGGAATGGCACGACAGCCTCCGCGTGGAGCGACACCATGATCGCGACGGTGGCGATGAGGAAGGCCACGATGCCGATGCGGAACGCCGTCACCGGAACCATGCGGCCCGAAATGCTGCCGCCGAGGGGCGCGAGAAACACCGCGGAAGCGAAGACCACCGAGATCATCAGCGCGCTGTCGGAATGGAAGTAGTCCGCCGTCATACCCGGGGCGAAGGCCTGGTAGAAGCCGGAGAACGACCACGTGGCGACAAGCGCACAGCCGGCTGCCGCGAGGATCCGGCCCGAGCCCTTGGGCACGTGGACACGCGGCATGAGCGCGCCGAAGGCGCCCGGTCGGCGCGGCATGGTCTCCGGACACAGTGCGACGAGGACGGCGACGGCAAAGAGCACGCCCGCCGTCAGACACAGGGTGAGTGTCCGGGGGAACGGAGCGAACTGCGAGAGCGTGCCGGAGACGAGCGCGCCTGCGGGAATGGCGAACGGCGGCGCACTGCTTGTGACCACTGCGGGGAGCCACAGCAGACGGCTGCGCGGCGCCGAGTCGATGACGAACGCGCCGGCCGCCGTCGAGGCGAGGCCGCATGCCAGCCCCTGGAGCATCCGCGCGGCGAGGAGAACGGGGAGCGAGTGGACCTGGGTCATCACGGCGCAGCCCGCGATGGCGAAGAACAGCGCCGCGAAGATCACCGGCTTGCGGCCGAGGTGGTTCGACAGACGCCCGAGCAGCAGAAGCGAGAGCGCCGTGAAGGCGAGGTAGGTGACGGTGGTGAGCGCGAGGTCTCCGTCGGTGATGCCGTCGGCCTCGCGGAACATGTTGTAGAGCGGGACGGGCACGCCCGAGGAGACGAAGATGAAGATCAAGGCGGCCGAGGCCATGGCGAAGACGCCGGCGCGGGGCAGCGTGGGGACGTGGGGCCGGCGTTCGATTCGGGCCTGCGCCGCGCTCATGCGCGCATAGCCGATTCCGCCCGAATCGCCTCATGTTGTTCGATCGTGTCTGCCACCATCGCTAGTCGAGCCCTTCCGAGAGCTCCATCCACTGCTCTTCCAGCGCGTCGACCTCGTCTTGCTTCGCCGACACCTTCTTGCCGAGATCGGAGAGCCCGCCGACATCACTCTGGTCGTGTGCGGCCATCTCGGCGTTGAGCGCCTCGATCTCCTTGCTCACTTTGTCGAGCTTCCGCTCTACAGCCGCCACCTGCTTCTCGGCGGCGCGCCGCTCCGCACCGGAGAGCTTAGGTTCGACTGACGGCGCAGGTGCCTCTCCGTCCCGGTTCGCCGCGGCGCCGCCGGATGGGGTCGCGGAGCGCATCCCGCCGGAGCTCTCGGCGCCCTTCGCGGCCTCCGCGCTGCGGCGCAGATATTCGTCCACGCCGCCCGGGAGATGCCGGAGGTGCCCGCCGAGGATCGCGTACTGCTGATCGGTGACGCGCTCGAGGAAGTACCGGTCGTGGCTCACCACGACGAGCGTGCCCGGCCACGAATCGAGGAGGTCCTCCATCGCCGCGAGCATGTCGGTGTCGAGGTCGTTGGTGGGCTCGTCGAGGATGAGCACGTTGGGCTGCTCGAGGAGGATGAGGAGCAGCTGTAGGCGGCGCTGCTGCCCGCCGGAGAGATCCTTTACGGGTGTAGAGAGCTGCGCGGCGGCGAAGCCGAGGCGCTCGAGGAGCTGCGAGGGAGTCATCTCCTGCGCCTTCGAGCCCGAGCCGAAGGTGTAGGAGGTCTGCAGCTCGGCGAGCACGGCCCGCACCGGCTGGTCCATGTGCTCGTCGAGCTCGTGGGTCTGCTGCGTGAGCGTCGCGACCTTGACCGTCTTGCCGCGCTTTACCCGCCCCGCGCTCGGCTCGACGGCACCGGTGATGAGCCCGAGGAGCGTCGACTTTCCCGCCCCGTTGGCGCCGAGGATGCCGGTGCGCTCGCCCGGCGCGAGCCGCCACGTGACGTCCTCGAGCACCTCGCGCTCGCCGTACGACACCGAGGCGTCCTCGATGTCGACGACGTCCTTGCCCAGCCGCGAGACCGCGAGCGATTCGAGGGCGACCTTGTTGCGGATCTCGGGCTCGTCCGCGATGAGCTCGTTCGCCGCGTCGATCCGGAACTTCGGCTTCGAGGTGCGCGCGGGGGCGCCGCGGCGCAGCCAAGCGAGCTCCTTGCGTGCGAGGTTCTGGCGCTTCTGCTCGATGGTCGCGGCCTGCCGGTCGCGCTCCACGCGCTGGAGGATGTACGCCGCATAGCCCCCCTCGAACGGCTCGACAATCCGGTCGTGCACCTCCCACGTGGTGGTGCACACCTCGTCGAGGAACCACCGGTCGTGGGTCACCACGAGGAGCCCGCCGGCGTTCTTCGCCCAGCGGCCCTTGATGTGCCGTGCGAGCCATGTGATCGCCTCGACGTCGAGGTGGTTGGTGGGCTCGTCAAGCGCGAGAACGTCCCAGTCCCCCGCGAGCAGAGCGGCCAGCGCGACGCGGCGCCGCTGCCCGCCGGACAGGGTCCCCACTTCGGCGTTCCAGTCGAGGTCCGAGAGCAGCCCGCCGATCACGTCCCGCACCTTCGGGTCCGCCGCCCACTCGTGCTGTTCAGCGTCCCCGACCACCGCGCGGCCCACCGTCAGCTCGTCGGCGAGGGTGTCCTTCTGGTCGAGCACCCCCATGGTGACGCCGCCCCGCACCGTCACCCTGCCGCCGTCCGGCTCGCGGAGCCCCGCGAGCATGCCGAGGAGGCTGGACTTGCCGTCGCCGTTGCGGCCGACGATCCCGATCCGGTCCCCCTCGTTGACGCCGAGGGAGACCGAGTCGAAAACGACCTTGGTGGGGTATTCGAGGTGCAGGGCTTCGGCCCCGAGAAGATGTGCCATATCGAGGTCCGATTCTAGCGCCCGCCCGTGGGTGTCCGGACCTTCGCTGTGTCTCCCCTCCGCCGGCTGTCTTCCGACCGTCAGTTGCCTGGCGAGCCAGTACATGCCGAAAGGACCGAGAGGACGCACTCGGGCGCGGCGGGATCGTCGGAGCCATCGGGATCTTCCTCCCTGGCGCCGTAGGCCAACTGAACTCCCTTGCGGTCGAGCTCGGAGAGCTCCATGTCCTCGGAGATGCCGTTGCAGTGCGGGTAGTGCATGATCGACCGGCTGTCGTATGGCGTCAACGGGACCAGGTTGTCGTCCTCGAAGCAGGTCCCCGCCTCGGGCCGATTGTGCTCGTGCCGGAAGCCGAGCACATGCCCGAGCTCGTGCCCCATGACGCTGGCGGGCGAATATGCGTTATCCGCCACGATCGGCGACACGAGGATGTTCCGCCGCGACTTCGAAGCACCGGGAAGGAACGCCCGCGCCACGTAGTTCTCCGATTTCGTCGGCTCGATCGAGAACATGACGTTCGAATTGTCGGTGTCGCAGTCCGCGTCCTCGCCCGGGAGGTGCCGGAAGTCGATCGCGGTCGAAGCATTCTCCCAATTGGCGGCGCCGGAATCCGTGGCATCGACGATGGTCTCCTTGAGGTCGCCGAATTCATCGGAGAGGCAGTAGGTGACGTTGCCGACGTGCTCCTTGCTCCACAGCTTCGGCTTTCCGCGGTCGTTCTTGTTCGCCCGGAGGTCCGCGAAGTGGCTCTCGTGTGGGTCCTACGGCATCGCCTCGTAGAACTCGCGCAATTCCTTCTCATCGGCGATCGGGATGTCCCCGTCGACGATGTACTGCCCGTCGGAATCGGCATAGGTTCCGACTCGAATTCCTCCCAACTCGGCTTCTGCATGGCAGCCTGCGCCGGTTCCGCTTAATCCGACGGCGCCGAATCGGCAACCGCAGGAGAAACGGCTCCCGCCGACAGCCCCGCGCAGCCCGCCACGAACAGCGCCGACGTGCGGTTTCTCATAGATTTTCCGAAGATGGTCGTCCCCCCAGGGTGCTCTCGCGCCCTTCGGGTACTTCAGGAATGAAAAGCCCCTACGGACCGTCCTTTCGGTACGGCCCACTTTCCGCAGCACACGTTAGGTGGGGCAAAAGCCCCCGGCAATCGGTTGACCGGCTCGGGAATCTCGCCTGTCGGCGGCCCCATGCCCGCCGAGACCGCCATGCCTCGTGCCTCGTGCCTCGGACGAACGCAGCACTCGTACGGGCCCTCACTACCCGCCGCGAACATGCCCCTCTTACGGATGGAACAAAGCGCCTCGTCCGCTCACTCCTCGATAAGTCGCGCCCCACCTACGGGGCTGCTCGCCGTGCGGATCGCGTGTGCTGCTCCGCTCGTCGCGAGCTCCGTGGCGATGTCCACAGCAGCCTCCGCATCGGCGCAGAGGAAGAGGCAGGTGGGACCCGAACCGGCAACAAGCGCGGCGAGCGCGCCTCCCTCTCGCCCGTCCTCCAGCGCGCGCCTCAGCGCCGGGCGCAGCGCGAGTGCCGCGCCACCCAGCTCGTTGCGCACGTTCGCGGCGATGGCCCGAGCGTCGCCGCCGGCGAGCGCGCGGGCGAGATCGATGTGGCCGTCGTCGATGGCGTCGCCTTCGGCATCGAAGCTCACCGACACCGGAGCGCTGCCGGCCTGCCTGCGACGGTCGAGTTCCGCGTAGGTCTCTGCCGCGTCGAGCCCGTCCCGCGCCATCGCCACCACCCAATGGAGGGCGGACCCGCGGAACGGCATTGGGGTGATCGACTCGCCGTGCCCGATCCCGAGCACGGTCCCTCCGTGCAGGGCCAGCGGGACATGCGTGCCGAGCGAGGCGGCAATGCCGGCGAGCTCGCTGATCCCCAACCCCAGTCCGAACACCTCGTCGGCGGCGAGGAGCGCGGCCGCGGCGTCGGCCGCTCCCCCGCCGAGGCCCGATGCGACGGGAATGTCCGTGTCGATCTCGATGCGCACCGGCTCCGGCGGTCTGCGCGCCACCTCGAAGCACCGCCTGATCGCGCGCTGCACCAGCGCCCCGGGTTGCGGGATCAGCTCGGTTCCGGGTCCGGAGGCGACGAGGGAGTCCTCGGCGGAATCGGGCTCCGCCGTCAGGGTGACGCGCGAGTAGAGCGAAAGGGATTGCGAGACGGCGACCAGCCCGTGGAGACCGTCGGGGCGGAGCGGGCCGACGCCGAGGTGGAGGTCGATTTTCGCGGGCGCGAGCGCCGAGCGCCGGCGTTCTCCGCCCGTCTGCGGCCGGGACACGCCGGACCCGCGGGAGCCTCCGGGAGCCCGGGACCAGCGCGGTTCGCGGGCCGACGCAGCGTTGCGCCCCGCTCCCCCGGCTCGACCCTCAGGCACGCGGGAAGTCCTTGTCGCCGTCGCCCGACCGCAGCGGGCCTTCGGCGACTTCTGTGGCTTCGGCGGCTGATGCGATGCGCACGAAATCGGCGACCTCGAGCTGCTCCCCGCGCGTCCGCGGATCGATCCCGGCAGCGCGAAGGATCTCCTCCGCCCGGGCCGAGGTACCGGCCCAACCGCCGAGAGCCGCGCGGAGGGTCTTGCGGCGCTGCGCGAACGCGGCGTCGACGAGCGGGAAGAGGCGCTCGCGCAGCTCCGGTCCCCGTTCCCAGCCGATCCCTCTACCGATGTCGATGCGCACGAGCCCAGACTCGACGTTGGGCACGGGCCAGAAGACGTTCCGCCCCACCGCGCCGGCGCGGGAGACGCGGCCGTAGTACGCGGCCTTGACGCTCGGGACCCCGTAGATCCGGGAGCCCGGTGCCGCGGCGAGGCGGTCGGCAACCTCGGCCTGGACCATGACGAGCACGACCCGGAGGTCGCCGAGCTGCTCGAGGAGGTGGAGCAGCACCGGGACGGAGACGTTGTACGGGAGGTTCGCGACGAGGGCGGTCGGCGGTTCCCCGAGCTCGTCGGCGCTCACTCGGAGAGCGTCGCCGACGACCACGTCGAGGTTTCCGGAGAGCTCCTCGGCGCGCTCGGCCACCGTGCGCGGGAGCTGCTCGGCGAGCACCGGATCGATCTCGACCGCGACCACGGAGCCGGCCGCGTCGAGCAGGGGGAGCGTGAGAGAACCGAGGCCCGGGCCTACCTCTAGGACCCGGTCCGAGCGCGTGATCCCCGCGGCCGTCGCGATGCGGCGCACCGTGTTCGCGTCGTGGACGAAATTCTGCCCGAGGGTCTTGGTGGGGCGGATGTCGAGGGACGCCGCGAGCTCGCGCACCTGGTTCGGTCCCAGGGGCGCGGCGAGCCCGCGGAAGCCGCCGGGATCGGCGCGGTCGGCGGGATCGTGCTCGCTGTTCGGCATACTCACCCCTCCATCCAAGCGCACGGCCACCGCCCGGGGCGAATGCGACGGGCCGGGGAGGGCGGATCTGCGGCGTCAGGCCACATGAAAGAACGGAAGAACGCCGGATGACGGCGGAGGCCGCTTCTACCCGAGAGGGGTCACGAGCCGCAGGTCGCGTTCGACGCTGTCGGCGAACCCGAGATCTCCGCTGATCCGTTCCACCCACGAGCGGAACTCGGAGTCGAGCCAGGGGGCCGGCTCCTCGGTGCCGGCTGAGGCGCAGCGGCCGGAATCGGCGGGAGTCTCGGCGCCCTCTTCTGCCGCAGCGGGCTCGGTGCCGAAAACGGCCTCGAACTCCCCCTCGTCTTCGAGCGCCGCGAGCAGGTGAATCGACTGGTCGGGCGAATCCGCCCCGAGGTCGGCCGCCGTCCGGGCTGCGTCGAGAGAGGTGGAATCAGTGGCCGTGTCCGTGAAGGTGAGTGTGGACTCCTGCACGGAGAGCGACTCGCCAGCCACCAGGGGAAAAGCGGAATGCTCCATCAACCATCCTGGAATGCGTCGTGGGATGCCGGGCGGGATGCGGCCGCTCGGCAAGGTGGAGAACTGGGGTGGATGCATCGTGGTCGACGCACCTGCCGACAGGGCGCCACCCCGGATCACGGCTCAGCCTAGGACATACCCGGCGCTTTGGCTACACTCCTCCGGCCCCGATTCGGGGACCGGAAAAGCCCGGTTACGAGCGACTATCCGAGTCTGCGGCGAATCGAGGGGCCGCTAGGGCGACTAGCCGATGCCGAGCTTGGCCGTGCACGCCGGCCAGGCACCCCAACCCTGTGCCGCCTGGACCTTCTCGGCGACGGCGATCTGCTGCTCACGCGAGGCCTGCCACGCCTGCGGGGCGTATTCGCCTCCGCCGAAGGCCTGCCAGGTCTGATCGGTGAACTGGAGGCCGCCGGAGAACCCGTTGCCCGTGTTGATCGACCAGTCGCCGGTCGCCTCGCACTGCACGATCTGGTCCCAGATCGTGCCGCCAGCGGCGACAGAAGGCGCGGCGGGCGCAGGCTTCTTCGAGCCGACACGGACCGTCGCCGGCTTCGGTTCGGTGATGGTCCGCTCCGAGGCGATGTGACGCTCGGTCTCCTGGCCGTTGACCTTGGTCACGGTCCAGGTCTGCTCGGTCTCGCCCGGCGTGCCGGGATCGGTGACCTCCTCGTTGCCCTCCTCGAGCTCTGGATCGTCGACCTCGTTGCGCGGCGGATCGATGTGCGCGGTGGTCTTCTCCTCTTCGTCGGTGACCCGGAGGACCTTGACGAACATGCCCGGCAGGACCGGGGTATCGGCCGAGGGGAGGATGATGTCGCGGTCGCCGACCTGGTGACCGGAGGCGTTGAGCGCCTCGCGAACCGTCTTGCCCGTGAGCGCGACGCGAGTGGGCGCGCCCGTGCCGTCGAGGAGGGTCACCACCCGGGGCGTGTCGACCTCGACCTGGGCGCCCTCGAGCGGGAGCTTGTCGTCCGGCGAGCCGGCGCGCAGCGCGCCGGCATCGAGGCCGTTCTCGGAGAGGAACTCCCCGATCGTCGTGGCGGTGGTCTGGGTGTCGATGACGCCGGAGTCCGCGACAAGCTCGACCGTGCGGTTGCGCTGAACGGTGACGGTCTCGCCGTCGCCGAGCTGGGAGTCCGCCGCGGGGTTCACGACGTCGTTGTCGCCGATCTCGTATCCCGCGTCCTCGAGTGCGCTCGAGACGTTGCGCTTGAAGGTGGTGAGCTCGACCTGCTCGCCGTCGATGTCGACGGTGACGTTCTTGCGCATTTCGAGTGCCGAGACGCCGCCGATGGTGACGGTGGCGAGGATCGCGGCGATCGATACGCGGAGGAACTTGGAATTCGACGTCCGCAGGCGGTTGACGTGCCGGTTGCCCTTGCGCCGGCGACCGGAGGGGGCATCGGGGTTGACCTGGGTCGGCTCGGCCTGGAGCGGGGAAGTCACGTTGCAGTCGTCCTTGCTGTTTTTCGGGCGCGCCGATCGACGCGCAAACAATAACGACACGATAACGAAGCTGACCTAATGGTGACAAAAAACGTGTGCCCAGCGAGTCGACGTTGGTCAGATGATTCTTTTGTGACCAAAGTTATCGATTTTCGGGGCCCGATCGGGACCTACCGAGAGTCGAGACCGAAGATCCGGCGGGCGTTCGCAGTGGCCTGCGCGGCGAAATCCGCGGGATCCTCGCCGCGCGCCTCGGCGAGCACTCGCGCGGTGTAGCCGATCAGTTGCGGTTCGTTCCGGGCGCCGCGGAACGGGACGGGAGTCATGAACGGCGCGTCGGTCTCGATGACGAACTGCTCGCGGCCCGCCGCCGCGCAGGCCTCGCGGAGGTGGGAGTTCGCGGGGAAGGTCGAGTTCCCGGCGAAGGAGAGGATGTAGCCGCGGTCGAGGACCTTCTCGGCGACCTCGAAGGGCGAGGAGAAGCAATGGAGGATCACGGTTTCCGGCTCTCCCGCCCCCGCGAGCTCGCGGAGCAGGTCGGCATCGGCTTCGCGATTGTGGATCATGAGCGGCTTGCCGAGACGCTTGGCGAGATCGATGTGCCAATGCAGCGCCTCGATCTGCGTGTCCTTGTCCGCGGTGTCCCCCGTGGTGTCCTTGTCGATCCAGTACCAGTCGAGGCCACACTCCCCCACGGCCACGACCTTGGGGTGCGCGGCGAGCTCGGCGAGTTCGGCCCGGATCTCGTCGGTGAGGTGATGCGATTTGGTCGGGTGGATCGCCGCCGCCGCGACGATCCGCTCGTCCCATTCCGCCTGCGCGACGGCCTCGCGGGTCTCGTCGATGTCGTCACCGACGTTGCACACCATCTCGACGCCGGTCGCCGCGGCGCGGTCCATGAGCTCGCGGACCTGCTCCGGCGTGCGCGCTCCACACGACCACAGGTGCGTGTGCGCATCGAAGAGCGCGGGCAGGGGCTCCGGCGGAACCGGGATCGGACGGGGCTTCTTCTTTCCCACGGTTCGGGCCTTTCGGGCTGTCGGGTAGTGCTGTCTACTTCTCGGCCGTCTCGGCCTGTGCTTCCGTTGCCTCGGACGCCGTTTCCGCCTCCGGCGATGCGATCGGCGCCCACTCGGGCCCGGTCTCGCCGAGCTCGGGGTCGAGCTTCGCGAAGATCGGCTTGGGCTTGACCAGCGCCGTTCCCGGCACGATCGGCGTGCGGGCCCACGTGGCCTTCGCGGAGGCGTAGTCCCCGGTGATCACCGCGTAGCTGCGGCCTGCGGCGGGGACGCCCACGCCCACGGGCTCGACCGGCATGTCGTCCGTCTCTTCCCGCGCCTCGGGCATCGCCGCCCACACGCCCTCGCCGCCGAGGGCCTCGAAGACCTGCTGGGAGGAGTGCGGGATAAAGGGGGTGAGCAACGCGTTGGCGTCGGAGACCACCTGGAGTGCGGTATGAAGAACCGTCGCGAGGCGCTCGCGCTGCGCGGGATCGCCGGCCTGATCGCCGTCACCCTTCGCCGCCTTCGCCAGCTTCCACGGTTCGGTCGCCGCGATGTAGCGGTTCGCGGCGCCGACGAGCCGCATCGCCTCGGTGGCGCCGGGCTTGAAGCGAGAGTGCGAGAGGTGCCCGCCGACGGTGTCGAAGGCTTCCTCGGCGGTGCGGAGCAGCTCCGTGTCGATCTCCTGGAGCTCGCCCGGTTCCGGGATCTCCCCGAAGTTCTTGTGCGCCATGGAGATGGTCCTGTTGACCAGGTTCCCCCATTCGTTGGCGAGCTCGAAGTTGACCCGGCGCACGAACTCGTCCCAGGTGAAGTCCGTGTCCTGGTTCTCGGGGCCTGCGACGGCGATGAAGTACCGGAGCGCATCGGCGCCGTACGTCTCGAGGAAGTCCTTGACGTAGATCACCACGCCGCGCGAGGAGGAGAACTTCGAGCCGCTCATCGTGAGGAACTCCGAGGAAACGACCTCGGTGGGCAGCTCGAGCGCGCCGAGCGCGCCGGGCTCGCCGCCCTTGCTCCCGCGGCCTGTGTAGCCGAGGATCTCGGCCGGCCAGATCTGGGAGTGGAACGTGATGTTGTCCTTGCCCATGAAGTAGTAGGCGAGGGCCTCGGGGTTCTGCCACCACTCCTTCCAGGCCTCCGGGTCGCCGGAGCGCCACGCCCACTCGATCGAGGCGGAGAGGTAGCCGACGACCGCGTCGAACCAGACGTACAGCTTCTTGTCCCCGCGGTCCGCCCAGTCGTCGATGGGGATGGGGATGCCCCAGTCGATATCGCGGCTCATCGCCCGCGGGCGGACGTCCTTGAGCAGGTTGAGCGAGAACTTGAGCACGTTGGGGCGCCAGTCGCGGCGACCTTCGAGCCACGCGCCGAGCGCGTCGGCGAGCGCCGGGAGGTCGAGGAACCAGTGCTCGGTCTCGATGAACTCGGGGGTCTCTCCGTTGATCTTCGACACGGGCGAGATCAGGTCGATGGGGTCGAGCTGGTTGCCGCAGTTGTCGCACTGGTCGCCGCGCGCCTCGGTGTAGCCGCAGATCGGGCAGGTGCCCTCGATGTAGCGGTCGGGCAGCGTCCGTCCGGTCGACGGGCTGATCGCGCCGGTGGTGGTCTTCTCCACGAGATAGCCATTCTCGTGTAGCCCGCGGAACAGCTCCTGCACCACGGCGTAGTGATTGCGCGTGGTGGTGCGGGTGAAGAGATCGTAGGAGAGGCCGAGGCCGACGAGATCGTCGACGATCACGCGGTTGTAGCGGTCCGCGAGCTCCTGGACCGCGACGCCCTCCTTCTCCGCCTGGACGAGCAGCGGCGTGCCGTGTTCGTCGGTACCGGACACCATGAGCACACGGTCCCCCGCCATTCGGTGATACCGAGCGAAGACGTCCGAGGGGACGCCGAATCCGGACACGTGGCCGATATGGCGAGGACCGTTGGCGTACGGCCACGCCACGGCGACGAACACAGCTTTACCCATGCCTTAGACCCTAATGGACGCGAGCTCACCGCCCCGAATGGCCGGAGCGCTCAACCGTCCGGGAACGACGACGCCCGCCACGGATTCCGTGACGGGCGTCGTCATAGCGGGTCGAGCGCGCTGCGCTGCGACCGAAGGGGCCTAGGTCGAGAGGCCGTGCTCTCGTGCCTCTTCCTCGGCGAGTTCGGCCTCCATCCTCTTCGCCTCGTAGGTCCCCGGCATGGGAACGGGCCCGTCGATGTGGGCCTGCTCCGTGCTCGCGCCGGAGAGGCGGCGCCACGCGTACGGGCTGCGCATCGCCGAGAGCGTCCTACCGGTGGGATCGGAGCGGAGCATCCGCACGATGGAGACGCCGAGCGCGATAATGATGAGAAGGAACGGCGAGGCCGCGATGATGGTGAGCGACTGCAACGAGTCGAGCGCATCGGATTCGCCGCCGCCGGCGAGAAGCATGATCACGGCGATCACGGCCGTGCACGCGCCAAAGAAGACGGTGACCAGTCGGCTCGGCTCCTCGATGCCGAACTGCCCCATGCCGCCCATGACGACGGACGCCGAGTCCGCGGAGGTGATGAAGAAGATCGCGATCACTGCCATCGCGATGACCATGGCCACCTGCGAGAGCGGGAGGTTGCCGAGGACGTTGAAGAGCTCACGCTCGGACACATCGGTGTCGACGATCTTCTTGCCGACGTCCTCGAGGTGGAGGGCGGTGCCACCGAAGATCGAGAACCACACGATCGACATGCCTGCGGGGACGAGCACGACGCCCGAGATGAACTCGCGGACCGTGCGCCCGCGCGAGATGCGCGCGAGGAACATGCCGACGAACGGCGACCACGAGACCCACCAGGCCCAGTAGAAGATCGTCCACGAACCGAGCCACTCCCCGGCCTCGCCGTTGCTGCTCGCGCCGGTACGCGCGGACATCTCGAGGAAGTTCTGGAGGTACTCGCCGATGGTCGTGGGGATGAGGTTGAGGATCATCACGAGCGCGCCGGAGAACAGCGCGACGAAGAGCGCGAGGAGCCCGGCGAGGACCATGTTGATGTTCGACAGGAGCTGGATGCCCTTGGACACGCCGGATGCCGCGGAGGCGAGGAACGCGAGCCCGAGGACCACGATGACGCCGATGACCACGAGAATGCCGGTCGTCGAGATCATGCCGGTCTCGTTGAGGCCGGTCTGGATCTGGAGTGCGCCGAGGCCGAGCGAGCACGCCGTGCCGAAGATCGTCGCGAGGATCGTGAGCACATCGATGAACTTGCCGAAGGCGCCCTTCGAGTTGCGCTCGCCGATGACGGGGATGAGCGCCTGCGAGATGAGGTGCGTCCTGCCGTAGCGGTACGCGGTGAGGGCGAGGGCCAGGCCGACGACGGCGTAGCCCGCCCACGGGTGGAGCGCCCAGTGGAACGCGGTGGTCGACATCGCGATGCCGTAGGTCGACTTGTCGACCCCGGGCGGCGGGGTGTGGAAGTGCGAGAGCGGCTCGGAGACGCCGAAGAACATGAGGCCGATGCCCATGCCCGCGGCGAACATCATCGCGATCCACGAACTCGTCTTGTATTCGGGATTCTCACCGTCTTGACCTATACGGATCGAGCCGTATTTGGAAAAGGCGAGGTAGACGACGAAGATCACGGCGCCGGTCTGGACGATGACGAAGAGCCAACCGAGGTTGTCCGTCGTCCAGGAGAAGGCGTTGGTCGCCGCGGTGTTGAAGCCGCTGGTCCAGAACACGCCCCACACGACGATCGCCGCGACGACGACGAGCGTCGAAATGACGACGACCCAGTCGGTCTGCTTCTTCGGGGCCACGGCCGGGGCGCTGGATCCGCCCTCGTCACCCGCCCCCTCATACAGGTCCCCTCCCGGGGATTCGACGTTCTCTGAATAATCCGACATAAGAACAAGCTGTCATTATATGAAGGTTCTGACAAACCGTTTCGCCGAATTCGATCCGGGTATCCCCTGAGCGGAGCCGAGCACTCCGGGGCAAAATACGAGCGTCCCCGCAGGTAAAGCAACCGGGCAGATGCCCGGGCTCCCTCAGTGCCGCGAAACCGCCGCGTCGTAGAGAGTTTTCCGGGACAGTCCGCTCGCGGCGGCAACGCGGCCCGCGGCGTCCTTGACCCGGATCCTCTCGGCCTCGGCGAGGCGGAGGACTTCGTCGACCGCGGATTCGACGTCGTCGACCGTCGCCTCCTTCTCCTCCGCCGGGCCGAGAACGACGACGATCTCGCCGAGCACCCCGCCGGCGGTCCGTTCGGCGAGTTCGCCGAGTCCACCGCGCAGCACCTCCTCGTAGGTCTTGGTGAGCTCGCGGCACACCGCGGCGGGACGCTCCGCGCCGAGGACCTCGGCGGCATCGGCGAGAGTCGCGCGGAGGCGGTGCGGGGACTCGAAGAACACCACGGTCCGACGCTCGTCCGCGAGCCCTGCGAGCCAGGTCCTGCGCTTCCCCGCCTTGCGGGGCGGGAATCCGTCGAAGGCGAAGCGGTCCACGGGGAGGCCGGAGAGCACGAGTGCCGTGGTCACGGCCGACGGGCCGGGAAGGCAGGTTATGGGGACCTCCGCCGTCATCGCTTCGGACACCACCGCGAAGCCGGGATCCGAGACCGAGGGCATCCCGGCGTCGGTGACCACGAGGACGGAGTCGCCGGCCTCCGCGCGCTCGATGAGCCACGGCGCGCGGGCGGTCTCGTTGTGCTCGAAGAAGGAGACGACCCGCCCGCCGATCTCCACGCCGAGGGCGGCGGCGAGCGCACGGGCCCGCCGGGTGTCCTCGGCGGCGACGATGTCCGCGGCACCGAGCGCATGGCGCAGGCGCTCCGAGGCGTCGGCGGGGTTGCCGATCGGCGTCGCGGCGAGGTTGATGCCGGCGGGCAGCTCCCGTCCGGCTCCGCCGTCCGCCTCGGTTGCTTCGTGTCCCGTTCCCGGCTCTCGCTCCATACCGCCACGGTACGGCTGCCGCCCGGCGGCGCCGCACGGACACCCTCGGGGCCTGCCGTTAGAGTGATCCGGGTGAAGTCCAGCCACGATGCAGCCGCCGCCGATCCGAGCGCCGCCGGCGCGCCCGCCGCGACGATGGAGCGCGGGGGTCGCCGCTTCGGCCCCGCCCTGCCCGTCCCGGATTTCGGTCCCACGGACACGGTGCGCGGCTGGGTCATCACAGGCGTGGTCACGCTCATCGCGCTGGTCACGCGCTTCTGGTCCCTCGGCTCCGCCTCCGATGGCGGCACGCCGATCTTCGACGAGAAGCACTATGCGCCGCAGTCGTTCCAGGTCTCGCAACTCGGGATCGAGGAGAACCCCGCGTACGGGCTCGTCGTCCACCCGCCGGTGGCCAAGCAGGTCGAGTCGATCGGTGCGTGGATCTTCGGATACACGCCGATGGGCTGGCGATTCACCGCAGCGATCGCCGGCGTGCTCGTCATCACGCTCATCGTGCGGATCACCCGCCGGCTCACCCGCTCGTCGTGGCTCGGCGGCCTCGCCGGACTGCTGCTGTGCTGCGACGGCGTCCTCTTCGTCACCTCGCGGGTGGGGATGCTCGACATCTACCAGGTGTTGTTCGTGACGGCGGCCGCCGCATGTTTCCTCGCCGACCGCGACGCGATGCGCGAGAGAATGCACTCCGCGGCGCTCGCCGGGCGGATCCGCTCGCTCGTGGCCGGTGATGCCCGCGACGACGAACCGGTCGTCGGCCTGCGCTGGTTCGCCGTGGTCGTCGTGCTCGGGGTCCTCGGGGTCATGGCGGTCGGCGTCGTCACCCTGTCCGGTGGGGTGTCCTTCGGCGCCCTGGCCGCCATCGTCGCTGCGGCGGCCGCCGTCACGGCGGTGTGCCTGTACCTGCTGCGCGCCTCCCACGGCGGCCGGCTCCCCGTCGCCGACCTCGGGCCGCGACTGGGCTTTCGCTGGTGGCGCTTCGCCGGCGGCGCGATGCTCGGGCTGGCCATGGGGGTCAAGTGGTCGGGCCTGTACTACGTCGCGTTCTTCGGGGTGCTCGTCGTGTGCTTCGACATCGCCCTCCGCGCGCGCTACAAGGTCAAGGCGCCGGTGCTCGGCATGCTGCTGCGCGATGCCGTGCCGGCCTTCGCCTCGATCGTCGTGTGGCCAGCGATCCTCTACATGCTCTCGTGGCTTCCCTGGTTCGCCGACGAGAACTCGGTGTACCGGCACGCGGCGCCGGCGAAGGTCGACCCGGGCGGACTCGCCTCGCTCCTCCCCGACTCGGTGCGCTCGTGGATCTACTACCAGTCCTCGGTGATGGACTTCCACTCTTCGCTCACCAACTCCAACGGCAACATGCACCCGTGGGAGTCGAAGCCGTGGACGTGGCCGATGTCGCTGCGGCCGATGCTCTACTTCCTCGAGCAGGGGCAGGACGTCCAGGGCTGCGGGCAAAACGAGTGCGTGCGGGCGATCATGCTCAACGGCACGCCGGCGATGTGGTGGCTCGCGATTCCCGTGCTCGCGTTCGCGCTGTGGCGCGCCGTGTTCTGCCGCGACGGGAGGTATGCGTTCGCGCTGGTCGGGTACGCCGCGGGGATCCTGCCGTGGTTCTTCATGTTCGACCGACAGATGTATTTCTTTTACGGGGCGCTGCTCATCCCGTTCTTCGTCATCATGCTCGCGATGATCCTCGGTGAGCTCGCCGGGCTCCTCCGCGCCGGCCGGCGCTTGTCTCCCGTGGAAGCGGCGGACCTTCGGCTCGGCGAGGCGCTGCGGGCGCGGGCCGTCGGCCGCGGCGGCGCGGAGGAAGCCGGCAGAGTCCGCGGTGTCGGCGGTATCGGTGTGGCGCTGCAGTCGCTCACTCCGCGGCGGATCGTGGGGATCGCGATCGTCGCTGTCTATGTGGCGCTCGTGGTGCTCAACTTCGTCTACATGTGGCCGGTACTTACGGGCGAGCCCATCACACAGGCCGCATGGCACAATCAGCAATGGCTCCCGAGCTGGTCTTAGCTGCCTGCCGGCGCGGCACCGGGAGCTAGCCGCCGAGGACGTGGTCGAGGCTGAACCTCCCGGCCCCGACTGCGGCGAGCATGACCACCCCGACGAACAGCGCGACGACGAGCTCCCAGCCCTGGTTCTCCACGAAGGGACCGTGGGTGGCATGCACGAAATAGAACGCGCCGAGCATGTCGACGGCCAGGAGGATGCCGGCGAGCGGCGTGAGAATGCCGAGAACGAGGGCGATGCCGCAGACGAGCTCGACGCCGGCGACGGCGGCTGCGGTGATCTCCGGCTGCGGGACCCCGATGGTCTGGAACTGCCCCGCGACGGTGCCGAGACCGGTGTCGAAGAACTTCTGCCAACCGTGCAGCAGGAACACCACGCCGAGGCCGAGGCGGCCGAGGAGCAGCGCGAAATCCCGCAATCCATCGAAACTCATCACGGATCGGGATACTAGCGCGGCGCGTGGCCTCCGCCGCGACGACCGGGCCGCGCCCGCGCGCCTTACGTGCCGATTGCTGGCCGATCTCTGCGTAAATCTCTGGGCCAATCTCTGCGCCGAACTCTGCGCCGAACTCTGGGCCAATCTCTAGGCCGATCGCCCTACGCGTCGATCCCCGCGTCCCGCGCCACCCGCATGAGCTTGCGGTTGAGAAGCCGCATCGCGAGCGAATACGCCGGCGGGAAATAGCGCTGCGCGGCGAAGGCCAGGGCGATGTCCGGCGAGGTCTGGATGATGTATTTGCCCTTGGTGACGCCGGCGATCATCTTCGCCGCAGCCTGTTCCGGGCTCACCGCGTGCCGCGAGAACTGCTGCTGAGCCTTCGCCACCGCAGGGTCCGAGGTGTCGACTCCCGAGATCTCGAGACTCTTGACCAGGGGCGTATCCACCGCGCCCGGGGTGACGACGTGGATCGAGATCTGCTTGGACTCGAGGTCGAAGCGGAGGACCTCCGCGATCCCGCGGACTCCGAATTTCGTGGCGCTGTACGCCGAATGCCACGGCATACCGATGAGCCCGGCCGCCGAGGAAACCATGGCCAGCGCGCCAGGGCGGCCCGCGGAGATCATCGCGGGGACGAAGGCACGGACCACGCGGACGGTGCCCATGAGATTGATATCGATGAGGCGTTCCCAGTCCGACTGCGGCATCACGTCGATCGCGCCCCAGATGGAGATCCCGGCGACGTGGAAGACGGCCTCGGGGACCCCCAGCTCGGCGAACACTGCCGCAGCGAACGCTTCGGTTGCCTCCGTCGAGGTGATGTCGAAGGCCTGGACGAACGACTTCGTGGCGGCTCCGGCCGTCGATCCGCTTGCGGCACGAGCCGCACACTCGCGGGCGGTCTCGGCGAGGGCATCGGGGTTGCGGTCGCATAGCGCGAGCCGCGCTCCCTTGCCGGCGAGCTCGATCGCGGCGGCGCGGCCGATCCCGCTGGCCGCGCCGGTGACCACGCAGATCCGCCCGTCGAAGTCCTTGATCCGTGCTCTGCCCATCCCGGGGACCGTGCCCTTTCCGCTGCGCTGATGATTCGGATGCTCGATCCGGCCGAGAACGTTGACCCCGCTCGGCCGGCCCGGTAGCCCCCACCCACGGTAGTGAGGTTCCCCTGGGAACGGGGGCGAACGCCCGGGACTACTCGGCTGCCTTCTTGACGGTCTTGGCACCCGCCTTCTCCGGCGCCTCCGTTGCTTTCCCGGCGGTTTTCTCCTTTTCCTTCCCTTTCTCCTTCGCCTTCTGTTCCGCCTTCTCCGAGCGCCGCCCGCGCACGGCGGTGCCGAGCGCCGCGAGGAGCCGCGCGCTCTTTGCCGTCGAAACGTCGCCGAGGTACGCGCGGGTCACGGCGGCGCCGATCGCGCCTAGGGATGCCGTGTCCTCGTAACACATGTAGAGCGGCTCGTAGCGCGGCTGGAACTTCGCCTTGAAGAACAGCAGCGAGCGGAATCCGTAGACGGGTTCGAGGGTGTGGCCCGTCCACTCCAGGAGGGCGTCGAGGGAACTGTGGTCGACGTCGGTCCCGGCCCCTTCGCCGTCATCGGCGATGACCCCCTTCGCAGCGGTCGCGGTGGAGGCGAGGGGCGCTGCGGAAAGGGAGACGAAGCTCAGCCCCTCGTCCTTCGCGTCGAGGGCGCACGTGGCGATGAGGAATTCCATGACCGGGCGGAAGCCCTCGGAGCGGCGGCGCATGAAGTCGAGGGTGAGCCCGACGAGCTCGCCGTCGCGATACACGGGCATCCACGAGGTCACCCCGTGGACGAGCCCGCGCGCATCGCTCGCGATGAGCAGCCGCACGGCCGGGTCGTCGAGCTCCTCGATCCCGCCGAGCGTGAACCCCATCTCGGGCAGCCCCTTGTCCGACACCCACGACTCGGAGATCTCGACGATCTGCTCGCGCACGGCCAGCGGGCAGTCGGACCACGTGGTCCAGTGCCCCGCGATCTCCTCCTTCTTCGCACGATTGAGCGCCGTGCGGATGTCCTGGAACTTCTTTCCGCGGAACTCGAGCTCGGGGAGCTCGATCACGGTCTCCTCGGCGACCCGGACGCTGCGGAAGCCCGCCGCCTCGCACGCGGCGCGCGCGTCTTCCGACACGCTGTAGAAGCACGGGATCGCGCCCGATGCCAGCGCGAAGTCGGTGAACCCGCGGACGGTCTCCGCGCGCGCATCCGCGTCGGCGATCGCCTCGCCGAACGCCTCCCCCACCGTGAGGAACACACCACCGATGTCTCGGTACGCCACCGCCGAACGCTCACCCGGGGCGATCCAGTGCGCGTTGCCGTCCCACGTGCTCATCCACGACAGATCCGCCCCACCGGGGTTCTCGAGGAGGGCCCGTGTGACGCCGGAGGTCCCGTCGCCCGGTCGCTCCACCCTCGCGCGGCACAGGAGGACGAGCGCCGCCCCCACGGCGAGCCAGGTGAGCACCGGCACCCACTCGATGACGAAGGTCGCCGGGAAGGACACGGGAAGCGGCGTGGTGGGGAACGGATCGGAGGCCGAGGCGCTCGCGGCGCGGAGGTCGAAGGCGCCAAGGAAGCGCGGCGGCAGGAGGCGCCGTGGGAAATCGACGACGAGCGCGAGGAAGCCGGGCCGCGTGGCGAAGCCGGAACCCACTGCGAGCGAGAGGCCGACGTAAGCGATCCAGCCCGCGGCAAACGCGGCGAGGAGCCGCACGCCCGCGACGCGGCCTGCGGACCTCGGCACGGTGATCCGGAACAGTCGCCGCGCGCGGAAGAGCACAACGAGCGCCACGAGCAGCGGAAGGATCGAGCAGACGGTCCACAGGTAGGCACCGACGCTCTCCTCCCCGTTGACCCCGAACGCGACGATCTGCGCGACCGCCGCGGCGAACCACACCGCGAACACCGCGCACACAACGATCCACGCGGCGCGCCGGCCGCGGCGCAGCGCCGGGGCGAACACGAGGACACCGAAGGTGGGGAGCAGGGACATTGCGAGCGGGCCGACGCCGCCGACGCGGAGTCGCTCGGACGCGTAGAGGCACCGCTGCCCGTCGGCTGCGTTTTCGCAGATCTCGGCGACCTCGGACGGCGAGAACTGCGAACGGTCGAGGAGGCCCGCAATGGGGCTGAGCAGCCCGTCCGCTCCGGGCAGTAGGTGCGCGAGCAGCGGGCCGAGCGCGGCGATGCTCACGAGGAGGGCGACGAGGTTGCGGCGCTCCCGCATGGTGGCGGCGCGCGTACCGCGGAAGCCGGGGCCGCCGGGACCGCCCGTCACATCGGGCCCGAGCACCAGGCCGATGAGCGCCGCGGCGAACAGCTCGGCATTGGACTCGTGGCCGAAGTAGAGGACGGCCGTGGTGCACGCGCCGAACACCGCGATGCGCACACGGCGCTTCCACAGCGTCGACATCCAGCCGCTGCTCGCGAGGAGCACGGCGACGAGCCATGGGAAAGGCGAGGATTCAGTCCACGACGGCCGGTGTTCGGCACCGCCGCGCACGTACCCGCGCGAGCGGTCCCACTCGAGGTGGTGCCAGCCGACGTGGCTCCCGAGAAGATCGAGCCCCCAGGTCACGAGCGCGCCGAACGCCGCGGCACCGACAGCGGAGAGCACGATGACGACGAGGGTTCGACGCCAGCCGAGCCGCGGCTCGAGGAACTTCCCGAGCGCTGCGACGCCGATGAGCGCGAGGAGGAACTCCGCGACATTCACCGTGGTGAAGCCCGGGATGTGGAGCCGGGCGAGGTGCGCGATGATCAGGGCTACGGCCGCGACGGCGCTCACCGGGGCGCCGGCGATCCGGGACCTCACGCCAACCTCAGCGTCTGTGCGAGCCATGGCAAGTACTCCTCGAGCGAACGATGCCACAGCGCGAAGTTGTGGCCTCCGGGAACTTCCTTGAGCTGAGTATCGATACCGGCCTTCTCGGCCGCGGCCGCGAGCGTCTCCGTTCCCGGCCGGAACTCCTGGTCCTCTGTGCCGACTGCGAACGCCCCGCGCAGTGTGGGGAACTGCGTCTTGGCCATGATATCGATCGGATTGTGCGCAGCGAAGGCTGCTGGGTCGCCTGCGAAGAACGCGTCGAGCGTCTCCTGTCGGGTCCCGATCGTCGGCTCGACCTGCGGGGAGAGCGCGAGGAAGTTCGGGTACAGGGCAGGGTGTGCGAGCGAGAGCTGCACCGAGCAGGTGGCGCCGAAGGAGAGGCCGCCGATCATCCAGTTGCTCTTGTCCTCAGACGCCTGGAGGTTCCCCTCGATCCAGTTGGGCACGTCGGTGGCGAGGTAGGTATCGGCATTGCCGCGCGGGGAATCCACGCACAGGGTGTTGCCGAGCCGCTCGCCCGTGGGATCGGCGACCACGACGATTGGCGCGACGCCGTTGTGCGCGGCCGCGAACCCGTCCAGCACCTGCGGCATCTGCACCGAGTTCGTCCAGTCGTCGGGCCCGCCGGGGATTCCGGCCATCATCACCACGACGGGCAACTCCGGCCTGGTGCTCGCGAAGTACGCGGGCGGCAGGTATACCTCCGCCGGGCGCGCGCGGAATCCGGATGCCGTCGCGGGGATATCGACCTGGGTCACGACACCGCGGCTCGGCCGGCCTCCCCCGGGCGCCGTCCAGTCGGTCGGCACGAGGTTCTCGAAGGTCTGCCCCGCCCCGAGCGCCACGGTGTTCTCGCGCTTGACCAGCGCCTCCTGCGCGGGCTCGCTCGCGTAGCCCTCGATGCCGAAGATCCCGCCCAGGTTGGGGAAGGCGGAATATTGCAGGTTGATCTGGGTCAGGGTCCCACCGAGCATCATGACGACGGACGCCACGACCACCACGCCCCGCCCGATCCGGCGGCCGATTCCCCTGCCGCGCCGCCTGCCCATCGCGGGCACGGCGACCGCGATCGCCGCGACGGTCGCGTAGATCATCGCCCACGTCGGCCACGGGACCGGGTCGGGGAAGGGCTTCCACACGTCCTCGATGAGGACCTTCGCGATGAGGATCACCGCTGCCGCGACGAGGAGCGAGGCGAGGACCCGGAGCCAGGACCTCGTGGCGGTCGGAGCGGTGGCCGGACCCGGCCGGTGGCGGGCGCGAAGAACGGTCGCCAGGGAAACGAGGATCAGCGCGGCGACAGCCATGACCACGCCCGACACCCACGCGGGTGTCAGGCCATTGAGCTGCACCGTCGTCATCCAGGTCTTGAAACCACTCACGGCTTCTCCCCTTCGCGTCGTGAGACGGTCTCTCGTCGGGCGTCGCCGGCGGTGGCAGCCGAGTAGCCACGGGTGGCTCCCACCGGCGCCGGGAGCGCTCGCGCCCTGGCCGCGCCGGAAAACTCATGGACGTGTGTCTGCACCGGATCAACGTAGAGCACGTACCTGTGGGCGCGCTGGGAGTCCGCCCGGGTCGTCCGGGAGTTTCGTGTATCGAACCTGTGTGCCGAGATTCGGTGGGCCGCGCCGGGCTGCGCGCGCGGCCACGGTCGGGCACGATCGAGGGTGCGCGGTCGCATGTGTGGAGCCCGCGCACGGCATCGATGAGTGACTTGGGAGGTCGCCGTGGGACTTCCGCGCGAGGAATCGGAAAACGACGCTTGGAAACGGATGCTCGGCGGCCGGTGGTATCACCCCGTCTCCCCCGAGCTCGTCGCCGCGCGCGGACGGGCGGCAGAGGCGCTCGCTCGCGTAGAGGCGTGCGGCACCGCGGGACGGGAGCATGAGCGAGACGCAGCACTGCGCGAACTCCTCGGCTCCCTCGGCGAGGGCGCACAGATCTCCGCCGGCCTCCGCGTCGACTACGGGTGCAACATCCACGTGGGCCGGGACGTGTTCGTCAACTACGAGCTCGTTGCCCTCGACTGC
This sequence comes from Dietzia sp., assembly GCF_036741115.1. Lineage (NCBI taxonomy): Bacteria > Bacillati > Actinomycetota > Actinomycetes > Mycobacteriales > Dietziaceae > Dietzia > Dietzia sp. Next base: position 36,507 of record NZ_DAINST010000001.1, on the reverse strand, counting down.
GCGGAGATCCACATCGGAGATGGGGTACTCATCGGCCCGCGCTGCCAGCTCCTCACCCCGATCCACCCGATGGACGACGTAACGAGCCGCCGTGCCGGCTTCGAGCGGGCGCTGCCGATCGTGCTCGAGGAGAACGTGTGGCTCGGCGGCGGGGTCGTGGTCAATCCCGGCGTCCGGATCGGCGCGGGCTCGGTGATCGGCTCGGGTTCCGTGGTGACCCGCGACGTCCCCGCAGGGGTGTTCGCCGCGGGCGTTCCGGCCCGGGTGGTTCGACCTCTTTCCGAGGATGTGCTCGATCCTTCGGAGCTGCCCGGCGAGCGGTAGAAGGCGAGCCGATATGGAACCTGAATACGCGAAGCTCACGTTTCGCCCGTGGCGGGCGACTGCACGACGTACGGGGATTTCGGGCGTTTCGGGTGTCTCGGGCGTTTCGGGTGATTCGGGCGTTTCGGGTGATTCGAGTGATTCGAGTGATTCGGGCGCCATGCCCCGGGCTCGCCCCGACCCGGCACGGCGCGCTCGGCGGTCCACAGCGGCGGCCCGAGCCTCCGCAGCGGACCCAGAATGTCCGGGAGGTCCCGTAGCGTGTGCCGCAGATCGAACGGGGGGTGTGGAGATGGATGAGAGGGAAAGGTGTGTGAGGACGGTGGACTCGAGCTCGGTGGTGGAGATGGAGGTGGACGCCGGGTGTGGTGATCGCCGCGGTTCGCCGGGCACCGATCGGCGCCACGCCTTCGTTCCGTCCCCGCTCGGGGACCTGCTCGTTGCCGCGGAAGGTCCCGCTCTGTGCGGGCTGTTCTTCTCGCCTCACAAATACGCCCCGGACATCGGCGAGCTCGGCCCGCAGGTCTCCGCTCCCTCGGACCCCGTATTCGCCGCGGCGGCGGCCGAGCTCGGCGAGTACTTCGCGAGCCGGCTCACGGAGTTCACGGTCCCCGTCGCCGCGCGCGGAGACGCGTTCTCCGAATCGGTGTGGCGCATCCTCACCGAGATCCCGTGCGGCGCGACCCGGAGCTATGGGGACATCGCGGAACAGCTCGGGAACCGGAGCCTCGCCCAGCGGGTCGGCCAATGCGTCGGGCACAACCCCGTGTCCATCGTCATCCCGTGTCACCGCGTCGTCGGCTCCGGCGGGGAGCTCACGGGATACGCCGGCGGACTCGAGCGCAAGCGCCGGCTCCTCGCCATCGAAGAGCCACCGGCGGAGGTCGCCGGCAGGCTCTTCTAGGAGGCGCAGTGTCGAATTCCAGGCCTCCCACCGGGCCATCGCCCCGCACCGGGGAACTCTTCGGGCGCGAGGCCGTCCCTCGGGCGCGCCGCGAGATCGCCCCCGGCGCCCACTGGATCCCCGACTTCCTCCCGCTCACCGAGCAGGAGCGAATCGTCCGGGAATGCAGGGAGCTCGGCCGCGGCCCGGTCCCGTATCACTCGGCGCAAATCGGCAGCGGCAGGATGAGCGTCTCGTCGCTCTCCCTAGGCTGGCATTGGTACCCGTACGGCTACAGCCGCATCGCGGGAAACGTCAACGGCCGGCGCGTTCTCCCCGTTCCCGAGTGGCTCCTCGAGATCGGCAGGCGCGCGGTCGCCGCGGCCTCGGGCGACCCGGCCGCGGGGCGCCGCCATGCGCCCGACGCCGCGCTGGTCAACTTCTATTCGCCCACGGCCACGATGGGAATGCACCAGGACGGCGAGGAGAAGTCCTCCGCCCCCATCGTCTCGCTCTCGATCGGCGATACCTGCACCTTCCGCTTCGGCACCCCGGAATCGCGGGGCCGCCCCTACACCGATATCGCGCTCGCCTCCGGGGACCTCGTGGTCTTCGGCGGCTCCTCGCGCCGCGCCTTCCACGGGGTGCCGAAGATCCATGCAGGCACCGCGCCCGAGGGCTGCGGCCTCGCGGAGGGCCGCCTCAACATCACCCTCCGGGTTACGGGCATGCAGGACTGAGCCGCCCCGAGGGCATCAACCAAGACCACCGCCTCCGCCATCTGTCCCGGTGCCGCACCGAATTTCTCGAATAGCGAACGATCACAGAACAATAGAGCGCTACAGCGAACACGAGGACGACCATGGCTGCCGAAGACCCCACCGACACCGCGACCGCTACCGCTACCGACTCCGGCGACGCCGCTCCACTCGTCACCGGCGAGGATGGGCTCCGCCGGCCGACCTGGGCCGAATCCAGCGCGCTCATGCGCGAGTACTACGACACCGAATGGGGCCTACCGGTCCGCGACGAGCAGGGCATCTACGAACGAATCACCCTCGAGGGCTTCCAGTCCGGGCTGTCCTGGGCGACGATCCTCCGCAAGCGTCCGGCCTTCCGCGCAGCGTTCGCGGACTTCGATCCCGAGACGGTCGCCGCGTTCACTGAAGCCGATGTCGAACGGCTCATGGGCGACGCGGGGATCGTCCGGAACCGCGCGAAAATCAACGCCGCCATCCGCGGCGCGAAGGCGACGCTCGACCTGCGCGCCGAGGGTGGACTCGCCGAGTTCGTGTGGTCCTTCCAGCCCGCGGAGACGCCCCGCCCACTCACGTTCGAGGACGTTCCCACTACATCTCCGGAGTCCGAGGAGCTCGCCAAGGCTTTGCGGGCCAGGGGTTTCCGCTTCGTCGGCCCGACCACGATGTTCGCGCTGATGGAAGCCATCGGGATCGTCGATACGCACCTCGTGGGTTCGCACCGCCGCGGCAGTTCGGGGGTGTGGCCGGAGTCGGCGTAGCTGCTCTCAGCACAGCGACGGGAAATGCGGGAGGACGTGCTCGGCGAGTTCGGCGAGCACCTCGTCCGCGGGGCGCGAGGAGGGCTTGAGCCCGAGGATCACGTGCCCGACCCCGATGCTCTGGAGCGTGCCGAGCAACTCGATCAACCGGTTCCGGCCGAGGCGCCAGCCGAAGCGCATGGGTACCGGCGGGGCGTCGGGATCGGCGAGGAGGTCGAGCGGCAGGGATTGCGCGAAGGGTTTTTCGCCGGCCTCCGGAGCGTGCTCTCGGACAGCCTCCCGCCACAGCTCGATTTTGAATCGCTGCTCGCGCAGCCCGCGCGGGTACGTGAGCCAGCCGTGGGCGTTCTTCGCGATCCACGAGAAATCTTGCTGGCTCGTGCCCGTCACGAGCAGCGGGATCTCGGCTGCGAGCGGCTTGGGAACCACGTCTCCGCCCATCAGGGCGCCGCCGGGCCAGCGCGTTGGGCGGAAACTCGTGGCGTGGGCGTGCCGCATGACGCGCACGTGTTCCCGGAAGATCGCGCCCCGGTCCTCGGTCTGCTGGCCGAAGCCGGCGAATTCTCGCGGCCGGTCGCCGGAGGCGACACCCATGACGAAGCGACCGCCGCTGAGGCGATCGATGCTCGCGGCCGATTTCGCGAGGAGAAGGGGGTTCTGGAACGGGACCACGAGGGAGCCGGTCCCCAGGGCGATGTTCCTTGTCTGCCCTGCGATGTAGCCCAGGTACGTCCACGGGTCGTAGACCTGCCCGACGTCACCGAAGTCTGGGTCGCGGAGAGGGATGTCGCGCACGAAGAGCGAGCCGAAGCCACCGTCCTCTGCCGCGCGGGCCAGCTCGACTTGGCCGGTCATGCTCGGGGTGTCTCCGCTATACGCCTCGATGGGAAAGAACAGCCCGAGCGTGAGGCGTCCGGGCGCGAAGATCCGCCGCCACCCGGGCAGATCCGAGTGGCGGCGGCCCGATGGCTCGAAAAGCGAATCGCTGGTGTGGATTTCAGGGTCCGACATGGGGCTGGCGACCGGTTAGACCAGCGGGACCCCGTTGCTGTCGTACCCGTAGGAGCCTGAGCGGCAGAGGATGAGGATGAACTCGATGAACGCCCAGATCCAGACCGCGAGCAAGAGGAGGAACCCGACTCCGATGATGGTGGTTACGAAGCCGAGAATCGTGATGATGAGCTGCGCGACGCCCTTGCCCGTGTAGCCGAGGTAGAAATTGTGGACGCCGAGGCCTCCGAGGAAGAAGGCGAGGAGGGCCGCACCGGCGTAGGACTTCGGCTGGTAGCCCATGGGCGCGTAACCGTAGGCCGGGACTAGCGGCGCGCCAGGACCCGGATACTGGCCCATCGGCGCCGCGCCTGGGGCGAAGCCCGGCTGGAAGCCCTGGGAGTAACCAGGCTGCTGGAAACCCGGCTGGAAGCCCGATTGGTAGCCGAGTCCGGGTTCGACGAAGGGGGCATCCTGCCCGACTCCGGGAGGCACGGGATTCCCGTATCCGCTGCCCGAGGCGTAGCGGTTGTCGTAACCGGGATCCGCGCCCACGCCGGAGTCGGGGAACTCGTAGGGTGCCGGGCCCGAGGGGAACGCGCCGGAATCGGTCGACCCGGTGGAAGCAGATCCGCTCGAGTCGGAGCCGTACGCCCCCGAGTATGCGGAATCGGCGGCGCTCGAACCGCCGTACTGGCTGTAGCTGCTGCGGAAGCCGTCCCCGCTGCCGCCGAAACCGGCGTCGCCGTTGTTCTCCCCAGGCGTTGTCATGAGCCCCTCCTTCTGTGTGTATCCGCTGTCGGCGTGCTGCATTCGTATGCGAACGGCGATCGTCGAGCTCGTCCTTGCGACCCTATGAGAGCAACGCTCCTCGGAGATCGTCGACGGCCGATTTGTTCCGCAAATCGTGTGCTCGCGTCGCGCTGTCTGTGTTGACCTGCGCTCAACGTTAGCCGCCGGCGAGCGACCGCGAATCGGGGCCAACCCTGATTTCCTGCCATTCCCTACCCCGAGGCCGTGGGGATTCCGTGGCCCGGTTGCATAGCCGCGGCTCCCTAGCAATCCGAGGATCGTGATTGCGACCGAGAAGCACAGGAGTAGGCCGGTGGCATCGCAGAACGTGGAGATGAACGGCGTGGAGAAAACGGCCGGGTCGACCTTGCACGCTTGGGCCACGAGCGGAATGAGGCCACCCATCGTCGCGGCGATCGGACAATTGGCAATAATCGTGATCCCGATGACCAGCCTGATATCGACGCCGTAGACGAGTGAAGCGACGCAGAACGCGATGATCCCGAGGGCGAGTCCGAGGGCGATGCCCGTGCGGAACTCCTTGAATGCGACCTCGGCGAAGTCCCTCTTTCGGACGTTTCCGAGGGACAGGGCCCTCGTGACCGTCGTCGCCGCCCGAGAACCCGTGTTCCCCCCGATTCCCGTGAGCAGAGGGATGAAGAGCGCGAGGGCAACGACTTGATCCAGTGTCGACTCGAAGATCTCCAGCACCTCGACAGTGAGGACCGCCGAAATGGCGAGGGCGAGGAGCCATACGACGCGGGCACGGGCGATGCGGAAGACCGGCGTCAACAAGTAGGGGCGACGGAGGGGTTCGGAACCGCCCGCTCTGGCGGAATCCTCGTCCATCGCGCTTGTCGAGACCCGCAGCATCGCCGATGGGAAAAACGCCGACGAGTCGCTTCTCCGTGTCGACGACGGGGAACAGGAGATCGCCGGAGTCGAGGACGCGGCGGGCGACCTGCTCGGCGGGTCACGGCATCCACGGCCTCCCAGGACAGGTCGGTGTCGTCGAAGTAGAAGACGTCGAAGTCCTTGATCCCATACCCCGGAGCATGCCCCTCGACGGCGTTCCACACGTTCTGGACGACGGAGCCTGCAGTGATCCACCATTCCGAGAGCCCGAGGTGAGGCATTCGGTCGAGGATCGCAGCGCAGACGGGATCAGCGGCAGCGGCCGCAATGGTACCGACCTCCAGGGACGACGCGGGTTGGTTCACCCCGCCCTTCATGGTTCATCGACCCCCACCGCGTCGGCGACGCCACGAGCGCAACCCCAGCCTCCCCGCGGCAGTTGAGTGCGTTCGCACCCTCCCAATCGCGCGGAATCAGGATCGAAGCGCTTGCACCAAAGATGCGAATTCCTCCTCGTCCGCGAGGGCGTCCAGGGCATGATTGAGGGACTCCTGGTTGGACGGCCGAGCTCGTTCGAGCAGGGCGCGCCCCTTGTCGGTCACCTCGGTGTAGATCCCGCGGCGGTCGGTGGGGCAGATGTAGCGCGTGAGAAGGCCGCGCTCCTCCAGGCGTGAGACCAGCCGGGTGGTGGCGCTCTGGCTCAGGGCGACGGAGCGGGCCAGCTCCTGCATCTTCAGATGGCCGCCCTCACCATCGTGCTGGCGTTCGAGCACCTCCAGCAGCGAGAATTCGCGCACGCTGATTCCGTGGCGTGGTTGCAGCACCTTCTCCACGTCACTGGCGATGCGGTCGTGGAGCAGTTGCAAGGCGCACCAGCGCTGGGCCAGCGAGGTCTCGCCGTTCACCACCTCGCTCATGCGAACCGCGCCCCACCGTCGACGTGGACGGTCTCGCCGGTGACGAAACCAGCACCCAGCAGCCAGACCACCGCTTCGGTGATGTCGTCGGATTCGCCGTGGCGCCCCACCAGAGTGCCGGCGGCGGCGCCCGCGAGGAAGCCCTGTTTGTCATCCATCTGGTCCCAGCTGCCGGAGTCGATGATGCCCGGCGACACCGCGTTGACGCGGATCGGCGCCATCTCGCGGGCCAGGTGAGAGGCAGCGAAGGAGACTGCCCCGTTGGTGATGCCCATCACCGCGTATCCCGGTGTCGGGGTCCAGGCGGCAACACCCGAGATCAGGACGAGCGAACCGGTGGGCGGAAGCACCGTGGCGGCGTGCTTGGCGAGCAGCAGCGGCCCGGTCACTTTTGCGGCGACGGCTCCGGCGAGCCCCTCCGCGGTGAACTCCGTGACGGGGACGTTGTGGTGAGCCGAAGCGAGCACCACGATGTGATCGATGTCGCCCACCTGGGCCAAGGCCCGGGTGATGGACGTCTCGTCGGTCACGTCGACCTGCACTGCCTCGGCGCCGGGGATGGTGGCGGCGGCCTCTCGGGCATGTTCGATCGAGCGTGCTCCGACCAGGGCGGTGGCCCCGGCGTCGCTGACGCGACGGGCGATAGCCAAACCGAGGTCACGTGCGCCTCCGACGATCAGCACACGCTGGCCGGTGAGTCGTGCGGTGTCCATGTCTCCATTCCTCCTGTGTTCCATCGGCGATGGGGACTTCGCCCCAGATGCCACCAGCCTAGCCCTCGAATGCTGGCGCGTGAAGTGTCGCATCAAAACAGACGGCGTTTGCAATGGATTTGTCATCGGCCTATCGTCAACTGCATGCGCCGATATAACGCGTCTGCAATCAAATCCTCTGATCGCTTCACGCTGTGGGCACTCGCCTTGGTGTCTTCGGTGTGGGCGTGACCGAGTTCGTCCCCGTCGGGCTGTTGCCGCAGGTGGCGGCGAACTTCGCGGTCTCAATTCCCGGGGCGGGCTGGGTGGTGTCGTCCTATGCCGCGGGCGTGCTGGTCGGCGCGCCACTGATGACGATGGCCACCGTTCGCATGTCGCGCAACCGTAGTCTCGCACTGCTCATGGCGATCTTCACGATTGGCAATGTGGTCGCGGCCCTCGCCCCCAGCTTCGCCACGCTGCTTGTCGGGCGCGTGATCACCTCGTTCACGCACGGATCCTTCTTCGGGATCGGCTCGGTGGTCGCCGCCGAGCTGGCGGGGCCGAAGGGGCGGAGCAAGGCCGTCGCGTTCATGTTCAGCGGGCTTGCCGTCTCGAACCTGGTGGGTGTTCCGTTGGGGACGTGGCTGGGTTCTGCCGCCGGTTGGCGCGCCACATTTGCCGCCATCGCCGTGCTAGGGGTCGTGACCGTCGCCGCAATCACTTGGCTCGTCCCGCACCTACCGGCCCCGCAGGGCGTGCGCCTGGGCACCGAGTTCAAGGCCCTCGGCAATGTCCAGGTGGTGCTTGCCCTGGCCATGACGCTGCTCGGTTTCGGTGGCGTCTTCGCCGCCCTCACCTACCTGGCACCGATCATGACTCAGGTGGCCGGCTTCGGGGAGTCCGCCATGACCCCCATCCTCGTGGTGCTCGGTCTGGGCATGTTCATCGGCAACTGGCTGGGCGGCAAGATGGCCGACCGAGCACTGATGCCCACCGTGATCGCCAGTCTCGCGGCGCTGGTCGTCGCCTTGGCGGCGTTCGTTGTGACCGCCCACGTTCCGGTGCTGGCCGTGGTCACCGTGTTCTTCCTCGGCCTGCTCGGCATGGCCACCATCCCGCCCCTGCAGACCGTCGTGCTCCAGCGCGCTTCACACGCCCCGACCCTCGCCTCCGCGGTGAACATCGGCGCCTTCAACTTCGGCAACGCCGTGGCGGCCTGGCTCGCCGGTGGCGCGATCGCCCATGGTCTCGGCCTCACCTCCGCCAGTTGGGTCGGCGCCCTGATGAGCCTGGGCGGACTGGTCCTCGCGATCATCTCCGTGGCCATTGCCCGCCAACAAGCCGCCACATCCACCACCAGCATGACTGCCGCCGGCGATCGTGACCTTGCGCTGGCTGACTGAGCTGCATCCCCTCCTCGTACCCATCCCATCTCCACTCAGGAGAACCCCATGTACCGCCTCACCGCCACGACCCTCCGATGCTTCGTGCTCTCCTACATGAGCACCCGGCAGGCGCTGTACATGCAGCGACAGGCCATCGTCCTCGACGAGAGGGACTACCGCGGAGCCCCCCGCGGCCGCGTCACGACGGACCGCGCCGGCCAGCTCGGCCTCACCCGCGGCGTGACCCACCGGAACACACCCGAGCCCTGATCCAAACAACACCTGGTGGCCGCCCTACGGCGGCCACCAAGTATTGAAGCGGACCCAATGCGACGAGCGTTCGGATCAACTACCAGACACACGAGCCCGGGTGGGTCTGTCCGGAACTTTATGTAAATGACTCCTGCTGGACAGCCCGTGTTAGCGGGCAGGAAGGAGGCTGCGAGCCATGGGCGCGCAGCGTATACAGCGTAGGACGGTCGAGCCTGGCCAGGAGGTGTTTGAGGCCGCGTCTTCGGCGGTCGTGCCCGCGGGTGCAGGTGCGGATCACGCACATGCAACGCATGGTCGAGTCCCGGCTGCGTGCCGTGCTCGAGGCGTATCACCCGGCGCCGCTGCACCTGTTCTCCTCGTTGGACCGCGACATCACCCTCGCGTTCCTACGTGACTACCCGAATCCCGACGCCGCGCGACGGGTCGGTCTCGAGCGGATGGCCAGGTTCTGCCGCCGGCACGGCTACTCCGGACGTACCGATCCCGCGGTCCTGGTGGAACGGCTTCGCCCGCACCTGCTGAACGCTTCCTCGGGCACGAAGGCTGGCCAGCAAGTCGCAACGCTGGCGATGGCCGACCTGCTCAACCGGCAGCTGCGCAGCTACGACGCGCTGATCACCGACGCCGTGTCCGCGCACCCGGACGGGGCCCTGTTCCTCAGCTTCCCCGGCATCGGGCCTGTCATCGCCGCCACCTTCATCGCCGAGATGGGAGACGATCGTGCCCGGTACCCAACGCAGCCGCGCTGCTCGCCGATACCGGCCTCGCGCCCGTGACCCGCGCGTCCGGGCGCACCCACCAAGTGCGGTGCCGGTACGCCGCGAACAAGCGGATGCGCCACGCGATCGACTTCTGGATGACCGTAGCAGCCCGTGAGTACGACTGGTCGAAGACCATCTACGAGAGCGCCCGCGCCCGTAACCAGGGCCGCTTCCGCGCCTATCGCGGTCTCGGCGCCCGATGGACCCGGATGCTGTGGCGCGCCTGGGCCGACCACCAGCTCTACGACCCAGCCCGAGGCCACAAGACCCTCGCCGCCTGACCCGCCCCGGTCCTGACGACCCGGCCCACCCCCTCTCAGCCCGGCAAGCCAGTCACCACCACCGGGCTGCACAAGATCCTGACCAACCCCTACTACCAGGGCACCGTCACCTTCCGCGGCGTGACCTACGACGGCACCCTCGAGCCCGTCGTCGACGCGGAGACCTGGCTGCGCGTCCAAACCAACCTCGACGCCAACAACGCCCGCGGCGAACGACCACAGAAGTACGACCATTACCTCAAAGGCACCCTCTACTGCGCCTGCGGAGCCAAGCTCATGATCGAACGCCCCGCGACAAGACCGGGGACCGCTACGAGTACTTCACCTGCTCCGGACGACGCCGCAAGACCACCAACTGCACTCGCTCCGCGATCCTCGCCGAACGCGCCGAAGGCGAGATCGAACGCACCTACCAGCGCAACTCCCTGAGCCCTACCCAGGCTGAGCACGTCCGTAAGGTCCTCAACGACGTGTTCGACCAGCTCGAAGGATCCAGCGAGGACGAACGCAAGCTCCTGACCGCCCAGCGCGACAAGCTCGAAGCCGAACGACGCATCCTCAACCGCGCCCTGTTCACCCTCATCACCATCGACGACGAAGAAAACGCCACCTACACACCCGACAAGACCACCGCCAGCATCATCGCCCACACCAACATCGACGCCTCGGCGCAAGTCACCGCAGAAACAAAACTGCCCCACCATCAGGCGGGGCAAGTTTCGATTTTCTCTACTTACGTGGAGCTAAGGGGAATCGAACCCCTGACCTTCTCGATGCGAACGAGACGCGCTACCAACTGCGCTATAGCCCCTGACCGCTGCTCGGACTCCGAACCGATTTCTCGGCTCACTTTCCGGAGCAGCGTGGTCAATACTAACAGCCCGGCTTTGGGGCGGGAAATCCGCCCCGACCCGCCGGGTCTGCGCAGCTAGACCGCTCGGCGGGCCGGCTGCCGCGCGGAGCGGGCGCTGCGGGAATCGGACCGCTCGGCCGCCTCCGCACCGGCGCGTGCGCGATCGGCGCGCGCCACGGTCTGCGCGGACTCGAGGTGATCGAAGACCGGGTCCTCGTCGTCGACCTCGAGGACGACCGAACCCGGGCGGCGCAGCCGCTGGGGAACCACGGACAGCTCGACGTCATGCCGCGATTCGACCCCGAGCCGGGCGCGACGCAGGCGCTCGGTACGGCGCGCGCGGAGGCGCTGCTCGGCTTTGACCTGCTTGCGCAGCGACCAGAGGTAAGCCGCCATCACCACGGCGCCGAGGGCGGCGACCGACCACAGGTGCGGGGTCACGGACATCGCGAGAACGGCGAAGAGGATCACGAACGCGAGCAGGCCGATGGTCGTGCGCTGACGGCGGACCGCACGGCGCGCGGCCGCCTCGGAATCGGCGCGCGGGTCGTAGACGCCGCGGCCCCGGCGGCGCTCGACGAAGTCGTAGTCGGCGTCGTCGAGCTCGGCGGGACGCTCGGCCTCGCGGGCGGCGAGACGGGCGGCGTGCGCGGCCTCGGCGCGCTCGCGGAGGCTGGGGCCGTGGTCCTCGCGGGCCTCGGCGACCTCGTCCTCTTCTGCGAACTCGAATACCTCGCCGTCGACCACGTACGTCGACTCGGCGGCACGGGTCTCGGCCGCGGCCTCGATGCGGGCTTTCTCCGACTCGAGCTCGGCGGCGCGGCGGGCCTCGGCCGCAGCCTCGCGCTCGGCGGCGGCAACTGCGGCGCTCTCCGCTGCCACCTCGGCGGCGGAAGGCGCAAAGGCCGCCGTCACCTCGAAGCGGGAGGACTTGGCGGGAGTGGCCGCGGCGGCAGTCTCGGCCGGCGTGGACTCGACGGCCGCGGTCCGCTCGGCACCGCGCTCGGCCGTCGCCGAAGCCGCGACCTCCTCGGCAGCGGGAGCGGACTCCTCGCTCCCGGTGCGGACGCGGGCGGGCCGCACTGCGTCGCGGTTCGCGATCGCGCTGCGGAGGCGCTTGCTGCGGGTCTCGGCGAGGTGGCGGGCGCGGTCCTCGTCGAGGCGGGCGAGCCACGAATCGGCCTCGACGAGCTCGGCGTCCGTGGAACCGACGCCCGAGGGAAGCCCGAAGAGCTCGACGTCCTCGGGCTCGTCCTCCGCGGCGGCCGACACCCGGCCCCGGCGCGGCTGCAGCTTGCGGCCGCCCCCGGCATGGAGCGTGCGGGTCTGCGCCAGTCCGTCACCCGTGCGGCGGATCGGCCGGCGTGCGCGGATCGCCATCGGCGCAAGCACGAACAGCCAGACCGCGCCCAACACGACGATCAGCAGCGAGCTCGACATGAATAGCCTTCCCTCGAGGTCTTACGGGGCTTCCCCAGTGTGTCCATCCGCGTGGTCCCCAATGGGCCGTCTATCGCGGGTGGCCGGAAGGGAAGCGGTGAGGCATACGCTATGAGTTCGCACGCCGCCGTTACCGCAGGCACGCCGCCGGAGACTCAAGGATTATGCTGCTGAGTTTTTCCCTAACGCGCAGAGGCGCCGTGCCGCGACGTCTAAGCGCGCATTGATCGGTCTGCGCCGAGCGCGCCGTGCAGCATGCATCCCCCGACGTTCGGCCCCGGAGACTCAGCCCCGATCGCTCCGCCCGGGCACTCATCCCTCGACCCGGCGCACCCGTCCCGACAGCTCGAGATCCTTGGCCGCGGGCAGCATCCGCTCGGTGAGCAGCGCCGCGTACAGCAGATGATCGCGCCGCGCCCCGCCGATGCGCAGGTGGTTCCGCAGCCTCCCTTCCTCGAGGAAGCCGAGCCGCTCGAGCACGGCGATCGACGCGGCATTGTCCGGCTTGACCGTCGCTTCGACCCGCTCGATGCCCAGCGCACCGAAGGCGACGTCCAGGACCATCGCGACGGCGGCCGTCCCGATCCCCCGACCCGCGTACTCCTCGCCGATCCAGTACCCGAGCCAGCCCGACTGGTTCGCGCCGCGCACGATCCCGCCGATCGATACCTCGCCGGCAAAGCGCCCGTTCACGTCGACGGCGAGCACGAGCATCCGCCCGGATTTCGCCCCCTGCCGCTGCGCCCGCAGCGCGCCCTTGAGCCGCCGCGGCGCGTACACCTTCTCCCACGGTTCCTCGAGCTGCGGCTCCCACCGCTCGAGGTGCCCGCGGCCCACCGATCGAAGCCGAGCCCACTCGGCGACGTCCCCTCGCCGGGCCGGTCGCAGGCGCACGAGCTCCTCCCCCACCTGCAGCGCGGTGGGAGGCAGGGCCTCGAACGCCTTCCTGACGTCGGTCGTGCGGATATCGGCCATGCCCGCGACGCTAGCCCCTCTGGGCCAGGAACATGACGTCGACTTCGTCGCCCGCCCGGACATGTGTCGTCTCCGGCGGGATGGAGACCAGGCAGTTGGCCTCGGAGAGAGCGGCCAAGAGGTGCGTAGACGCGCCGTCGGCGCCGCCGAACGCGCGCACGAGGTAGCGGCCGGTCTCGTCGTCGCGCATCAGCTGACCGCGCAGATAGCCGTGGCGCCCCTCAATCGAGGTGATCGGCGCGACGCTTCGCGCGCGGACGATGCGGCGCGCGGACTGCCTCTTGCCCAGCGAGATGCGGACGAGCGGGCGCACCATGACCTCGAAGACGACGAGCGCGCTCGCCGGGTTCGAGGGAAGCAGGAACGTAGGCACCTCGTCGCGGCCTAGCCGGCCGAAGCCCTGCACGGAGCCCGGGTGCATCGCGGCGCGGAAGAGGTCGAGGTTGCCGAATTCGCGCATCACCTGCCGGGCGCGGCTCGTCGCCTCGCCGCCGACGGCGCCGGAGATCACCACGAGCTCGGAGCGGATCAGCTGATCGGCGAGGACCTCGCGGAATCGGGAGGGCTCGGTGGAGACGATGCCCACCCGGTGGACGTCGGCGCCCGCGTCCCCGGCCGCGGCGGCCAGCGCGTAGCTCGACACGTCGTAGACCTGCCCGGGCGCGGGCATCCTGTCGATGTCGACGAGCTCGTCGCCGATCGAGAGGATCGCGACGCGCGGCTTCGGGTGGACGAGAACCCGCGAGCGTCCGACCGAGGCGAGGAGGCCGACCTGCGGGGCGCCGATCACGGTGCCCTGGCGGACGGCGACGTCGCCGGGCTGGACGTCGTCGCCCACGCGGCGCACGAATTGCCCTGAAAGCACGCGGCGGCGCGCCTCGATCTCGAGCCCGCGGCTGCCCTGCCGCTCCCCCGCCCAGTTGAGCGGAAGAACGGCATCGGCGACCGTCGGGAGCGGCGCTCCGGTGTCGACGCGGACGCACTGCAGGGCGCTCATCGTCGCGGCGGCGGCCGACCCCGCTGTGGTCTGGCCGACCACCGAGAGCACACGGCGCGGTTCCTCCACCGCCGGGGCCTCGTTCCCGGCTTCGCGCTCGTCGAATTCCGCGTCGTCGAGTTCGTCGGCCGACTCGGGGCCGAATTCCCCGGCCTCCCGGATTCCGGGTCCCTCTGCATCGTCATCGAGCTCCGCCGCGAAGCCAACGCGACCGTCCGTCGGGTCCGCGGCGGCGGGGGCGATGGGAGCTCCGGCGTCGTTTGCTGCCCGACCCGAACGCGGAGGGGCGAGGTCCACGGAGCGAACCGCGTATCCGTCGATCGCGGCCTGGTCGAACGAGGGCAGAGGGCGCTCGGCGACGACCTCTTCGGCGCACAGCAGCCCGAGCGCGTCGAAGATGCCGACGCGCACGGGGCGGGGGCTCATCGCGGAGGCGGTGATCTCCGCAAGCTGATCGGCGACCGAGCGCATGTATTCCATCCTCGTCTCGGGGTCGGGTCTTGGGCGGTTGGTGCAGGTTGACGGCAGAGGCCGCGCCTCCCTAATCCTGCAGCCGCTCACCGAGCCATTCCCGCAGGTCCGCACCGTAGGCATCGGAACGGAGCGCGAAGTCGACGCAGGCCTTGATATAGCCGCCGGGGTTGCCGAGGTCGTGGCGCGGGCCATCGTGAACGACCACGTGCACTGGGTGCCCCTGCTCGATGAGCAGCGCGATGGCGTCGGTGACCTGGTACTCACCGCCGGCGCCGGGGCCGATTTCGCGCAGCGCATCGAAGATCGCGCGGTCCAGAAGGTAACGGCCTGCGGCGGCTAGGTTCGAGGGCGCGTCTTCGACGGCGGGCTTCTCCACCATCCCGGTCACCTTTTTGACGTCAGAGTCATCGGTGTCCTCGGTGGCGAACACGCCGTACGAGGAGACCTGGTCCTCGGGCACCTCGAACGCGCAGAGCACCGTGCCGCCGTGCTGGCGGCGCACCTCGGACATGCGCTCGAGCACGCCCATGGGAAGGACGAGGTCGTCCGGGAGAAGCACTGCGACAGCTTCCTCGGAGTCATCGAGGATCTGTTCGACGAGCCCGATCGCGTGCCCCAGGCCCAGCGGACGCTCCTGGCGCACGGACTCGACCTCGATGAGCCCGGGGGCACGCTTGACCTTGTGTAGCAGCACATCCTTGCCGCGCCTCTCGAGCGTGCCCTCAAGGGTGGGATCCTCGGAAAAGTGCGCCATGACCCCGACCTTGCGCTCGGAGGTGACGATGGCGAGGCGGCCCGCACCCGCAGCGGCGGCCTCCTCCGCGATGAGCTCGATGCCCGGCGTGTCGACGACCGGCAGCAGCTCCTTCGGCACCGTTTTCGTAGCCGGGAGGAAACGCGTCCCGAGGCCGGCGGCCGGCACGACCGCAGTGGCGAACTGGGCATTTCCATTGGGGGATCCCGCAAAAGTCATGCCGACAGCATAGCTATGGACGACGCGCCGGAACCGAGGCGCGCGGCGCGCCACGCCGCCACACCGAGTGTTCACCGGTGTGTTTACCGCGGTCCCCCAAAGGCCTACTGTGAGAGGATGCTCGACACCCCCACCACCCCGGCCAACGCGAAACGCGAGGTCCGCGCCTCGGTCCGCGCCCGGCGCGAGAGTGTCCACGAGGATCTGCGGCTCACCAACGACGCCGAGATCAGCCGCGTCCTCCTCTCCTACATCGCCACACTCCGCCCCGCAGCCACCATCTGCGCGTTCGTCCCCTCGCTCGGCGAGGCCGGCGGCCCTGACCTGCCCTCGGCACTCCACCACGCCGGCGTCCGCGTGCTCCTTCCCGTGACCGGCGAGCCCGGCCCACTCGACTGGGCCGAGTTCGATTCCGCTACTGACCTCTCCCCCGGGCGCTTCGGGATCCCCGAGCCACAGGGCCCTGCGCTGGGCGCGGGCGTGATTGCCGAGGCCGACGCCGTTCTCGTCCCGGCCGTGGCAGTCGACCTCCACGGCCGGCGCCTCGGCCGCGGCGGCGGCTACTACGACCAGACACTCGGCGGCGTGCGCCCCGGCGCCGAGCTCGTATGCGTGCTCGATGCCGGGGACGTGCTCCCCTCGGTGCCGGTCGAGCCGCACGATCTCCGTGTCGACGCCGTGATCACCGAAGAAGGCCTCCATCGATTTCCTCGCTAGCGACGGGAGGGAATAAAATTCTCGGCGGTCGCGCCTCGTCGGGCGCCTGCACCTAGAAGGGGAAAGAACGACATGCCGATGTACTCCTATAAATGCCGTGACTGTGGCGAGGCGTTCGATATCCGGCAGGAGTTCTCCGACCCCTCACTCACCGAATGCCCCAATTGCGGCGGCACGCTACGCAAGCTGTTCAACTCGGTGGGGATCACGTTCAAGGGCTCCGGTTTCTACCGAAACGACAGCCGCTCCGAAGGCCGCTCGACCGGTTCTGACGGCGCAGGTTCCACTTCCTCCTCGACGTCCGAGCCCTCGTCCTCTTCTTCCTCCTCGAACTCGGGGTCGGGGTCGGGCTCTGCGGGTTCGTCGTCGGCTTCGTCTACGTCGTCGTCGACGTCCGGCTCCTCTTCTTCGTCCTAGCCCACGCCCCGAGTCCGGTTCCACAGGGGTTAGCGGCGTCCACAGCGGTTGCTGTTTCGGTCGCTTCCCCCGACCTCGGGGTGTCGGGCGGCCATAGGGTCCGTGGCGTCAGGTTTCGCCCAGCGCCCCGAGGACGTCGCCAGTGTTTCGCTCCCCGCCTACGGAGTTCCGCCGGAGTTCCGGCGCGCGTACTCCCCTGGACTCCCTTCGCCTGCGCCGGAGGTGGCGTCAGCTCGCGGCGCTCGCGCTCGTCCTCGCCGCCGCCCTCGCCCACTTCGCCGGTCCATCGGTGAGCCGCACGGTGCTCGTCGCCCGCTCCGATCTCGACGCCGGACACGTCCTTGCCGACTCCGACCTTTCCGAGCGCGAGGCCCCGCCCGAGCTCGTGCCCGAGTCGGCGCTCACCCCGGAGGCCGCGGCGGGCGCCGCGCTCTCCGCCCCGATCGGGCGCGGCGAGATCCTCACCTCCGGCGCGATAGCCGGCCCCCGGGACGAGCCGCCGCGCGGCCAGAACCGGATCGTGTCCGTCCCCGTTGCCGATCCCGGCACTCTCCCCCTGCTCCGCGAAGGCGGAACGGTCGACGTCTACGCGGGGGACGCCGGCTCTGGGGACTTCACGCGGGACCTCGCGCGCGAAAGCCCGCGAGGCGAATCCGGGGAAGGGCCCGGAGCTCCCGCATCGCCGTCGTTGCCGCGAGAGCCTCTCATCGCCGGGGCTATTGTTACCAAAGTGCCGCATGATTCTCGTGGTAACACCTCGGGGACGGTCGCACTCAGCGTTCCTGCAGCTCAGGCGCCGGTTCTCGCCCAAGCCGGGCTGGAGGTGCCGCTCGCACTCATCATCGCGGAATAGGTTTCGCCGCCGACCGCGCATGTAATTCCCGTCCAGGAGCGTCCAACCCTAGAACTGGCTGGCTTTCTCTTGATAATCTCCGTTCGTTCGTTGCGAACTCGGTGTATGCCCGAAACAGCGTCGAACCCGACACAAGCGCAAAAGGGAGAATCATGCTCAAGGGCTTCAAGGAATTCATCATGCAGGGCAACGTCGTCGACCTCGCGGTCGCCGTTGTCATCGGCGGCGCGTTCACCGCGATCGTCACGGCGTTCACCGACGGCATCGTCAACCCGCTCGTCGCGCTGCTCGGCGGCAACAGCGAGGTGGGCTTCGCCTACCAGATCCTCGACAGCAACCCGAAGACCACGCTCGACTTCGGTTCGGTCATCACCGCTGCGATCAACTTCCTGCTCATCGCTGCCGTCATCTACTTCGTCCTCGTGCTCCCGATGAACACGATGAAGGCCCGTATGGCCAAGGACGAAGGGGCCGATGCGCCCGCCACGGACAACGAGCTCCTCACGGAGATCCGCGACCTGCTCGCCGGCCGTCCGCTCGAGCACCCGAAGCACCCGGACTACGACCCGAGCGACTCCTAGGTCCCCGTTCCTGGAATTCCGGGCGTCCGAGAATTCGCCGGACGCCCTGCGGCGCCCGCCTCACCCTCCGTGGTGCGGCGGGCGCCCTTCTTCGTAATGGCGGGCATCGAAGCCTCCCGAAGCGGGAGCGCTCCCCTGCCCCGGGTACATGCTGCCGAAGACCTTCGCGCGGCGGGCCCTCGCCCGCGCACGGGACAGCGCCTCGGCTCTGTCTCCCGATTCGTTGCGCGTGACCGCGCCATCGCGAGGCCCAGATTCAGCTTCGTCCTCGGCCCCGGTTACCTCACCCGTACTTTCGCCAGGCTTACCGGACACACTCATCGCTGCCTAGTACCTGCGGACTCCAGACAATTCCGGGCCGCTCAGCTCCGGGAGAAGTCCATATCGGCCTCGGAGAACTCCGGGTCCTCGTCGAGCTCCGGGAGTTCGTCGTCCAGACCCTCGAATTCCTCCGAGAGCTCGCCGACAACGTAGGCGACGAGCGGAGCCACCGTGGACATGCCATCGCGGATCGCCGCGCGCGAGCAGGCCATGTTGACGATCACGGTGCTGCCCGAGATCCCGGCGACGCCGCGGGAAGTGACCGCGTCGATCACGGAAGCGCCGATGGCCGAGAAGCGGATCGCCTGCTCGATGCCCGGGAGGCGACGGTCGAGAATGTCCTCGGTGGCCTCGGGCGTGACATCCCTGAGGCCGGCGCCGGTGCCACCGAGCGTGATCACGGCATCGACGCCGCCCACGACCGCGGTCTCCAGCGCATGGCGCACCTCGTCGATATCGCTGCGGACGCCGACGACGGCATCGACGATGAACCCGTCTTCCGCGAGCAACTCGGACACGAGCCCGCCGACGTTATCGGGGTGGTTCGACACCTCATCATCGACGACGACCACCAGTGCCCGGCCAGCATGCGCCTTGTCATTCATGGCCGTAGGTTATCACTCCCCGGTGACACTTCTCCCCGGTCGCGCACGATCGATTCGACCGAACGAGGTCCGGCGCTTGTGAACCGAACTCGCATGGGATTACCGTGGTCACCCTGATCGTCTTTAGCTAAGGCTTCCCTACCGCCGAAGCCCAAAGACTCGGATGTCTCGTTCCCCGACCCGTCACCCGCACACAGGAGAGTCCCGCCTTGAACACCAACGTCACTCGGAGGAAGCTCCTCTCCTCGATCGGCATCGCCGCCGTCGCGGTCGCGGGCCTCACCGCCTGCTCGAAGTCCGACGGAGACACCGGCTCCGGGGAGTCCACCGACGCGAAGACCCAGTCGGTCGCGGCGCTCGGCTTCGGCGACGCTGACACCCTCCTCGCGCTCGGCATCCAACCCACGGTCGTCGCCCCGTTCGGCACCAGCGCCGATACCGGCGCCAAGGGCGTCGGGCCGTGGGCCGCCGACGCCTTCACCGGCCCCGAGCCCGTGATCGTCGAGAACCTCGGCCAGGGATTCACCGCCCAGGCGATCGAGCAGATCACCTCGGCCGCGCCGACCAATATCGTCGCGATCAACCAGGCCGTCGACGCGCAGGCGAAGAAGGACCTCGAGGCCATCGCCCCGGTCGAGACCCACGATCCCGAGTTCACCGACTGGCAGATCCCGTGGAAGGACCAGATCCGCGGAGTCGCCGAAGCCGTGAGCAAGAGCGGCGAGGCCGACCGCCTCATCGACGAGTCCACCGCGAAATTCGACGAGTACCGCTCCACGCACCCGGAGGCCGAGGGCAAGAAGGCCGCCATCGTCATGCCCTACGCGGGCAAGCTCGGCCTCTACACCGAGGGAGATGGCCGCGGCACCTTCATCACGGAGATGGGCTACACCATCCCCGAAGACCTCCAAAAGGCCCAGGACGGATCGTTCTTCGTCGACATCTCCCCGGAGAACTACGCCTCGCTCGACGAGGTCGACCAGCTCTTCGTGCTCGAGTACGGCGGGGAGGAGAATAAGCTCAAGGAGAACGAAGCGTTCAAGAACCTCGACGTCGTCAAGACCGGCCGGGTCACGTACATCCCGCAGGAGGTCGGCAACGCGATGAGCATGCCGAACCCGCTCACCATCCCGTGGGCGCTCGACCGGCTCTCGGGCGCCGTCAAGTAGGCGAAGAGCCAGAAGACCGCGCGAGGACCACCAGTGAGCACAGCCCTCTCCACCGGCCCCGATGTGGCGCGACCGAACTCCCTCTCGCCCACATCGGCGGGGACTCCGCTCGCCCTCGTCATCGGCATCGCCGCCGCGGCATTCGTCGTGGCGGCGGTGGCCTCGCTGTTCCTCGGCGCGCGGTGGACGTCTGTCGGCGACGTCATCGGCGCCCTCCTCGCCGGCCCCCACGCGGAGACTAGCGATATCCACATCCTCGTCTGGGACCTCCGCTTCCCTCGCACGGTGCTCGCCGCCGCCGCGGGGGCATCCCTCGCCGTCGCCGGCGCGTTCTCGCAGTCGTGGACGCGCAACCCGCTCGCCGACCCCGGCATCATCGGGATCACCTCGGGCGCCTCGTTCGTCGTCGCCCTGTTCTACGGCTTCGGCCTCGCGGGCGGCGCATGGGGCGCCTTCGGCGCGATCATCGGCGCGGCGGCTGTCGCCGCCGTCGTCGTGCTCACCACGCGCCGCACACAGGACCCCATCTCCCTGATCCTCGTGGGCTTCGGCCTCACCACCGCACTCGGCGCCGGCTCGACGCTCGTCGCTCTGCAGTCCTCATCCGTGCTCGACGCCATGCGGCAGTGGGTCGTCGGCTCGACGGTGGGGCGCGGAGGCACCGACATCGCCATCGCGCTCACCGGGCTCCTCATCGGGCTCGCCCTCGCCGCGTGCATCGCGCGGCCCATGGACGTCCTCGCCCTCGGCGACGACGCGGCCGCCGGCCTCGGCAGCTCGCCGACCACGACCCGCACGCTCGCCGGCGTCGTCGTGGTCGTCCTCGCGGGCCTCACCACCGCCGCGGTCGGACCTATTGTCTTCGTCGGCTTCGCGGCACCGCACCTGGTCCGCCGATTCACCGGCCCCTCGCTCACCCGCATGCTCGTGCCCGTCGCGCTCACCGGCGCGGCCGTCACTGTCCTCGGCGACATCGTCGGCAGGCTGGTGTTCCAGCCGGGCGAGCTCGAGGTCTCAGTCGTCCTCGCGTTCTTCGGAGCCCCGCTCCTCATCCTCGCCGTGTCGAAGGGGGTCGGTCGATGACGACGGACGTCCGCACCGACATGCCCCCGCCGCCCCCTGCCGGCGGCGGCGAACCGGGCGCAGAGCGGCCGGGGAAGCCGGAGCGGCCGCATGGCCCCGACACTGCGCGCTCCACCGCCCCGCGGGTGCCACGCGCCGGACACCCGTGGATCGCGACCCTCGCCTTCGCCGTGGTCGCCGCGCTCGCCTACATCGCGCTTCTTAGCCTCGGGCCCACGAAGCTCTCCCCGCTCGAGGTCATCGACGCGCTCACCGGCGGCGGCACCCGCCAGGTGGTGAACATCGTGTGGGACCTCCGCCTCCCCGTCGCGATCACCACGGTCGTCGTCGGCGCGGCATTGGGCCTTGCGGGTTCGTGGACCATCACGATGTCCCGTAACCCGCTCGCCTCCCCCGATTTCCTCGGAGTCTCCGGCGGCGCCTCCGTAGCGGTCGTCGGCGGCATGACGCTCATCGGCCCCGCGATGGGCCTCTCGCTCGATTCGTTCTGGCCGCGCGCAGGGCTCGCGGTGGTGGGCGCGCTCATCATCCTCGGGTTGCTCGTCGCGCTCGGCGGCTTTGGGGAGTCCAAGCGCATCGTTCTCATAGGCTTCGCCCTCGCGCTCATGTGTCAGTCGGCGGTGTCGTACATGCTGCTGCGCACGGATCTCAATCGCGCGTCCTCGGCGCAGCTCTGGCTCGCGGGTTCGACGGGCATGGTGCGCCAGGACTCGCTGCTCCCGCTCGTCCTCGGGCTCATCCCCTTCCTCCTCGTCGCCACCATCGTCGGCCGGCAGGTCCCGTTTCTCGCACACGACGACGACACCATCCTGTCCCTCGGCATCGACGTCGCCCGCGTCCGGGCGGTCCTGCTCGTGTGCGCATCCGGCCTGGTCGCGGTCACGGTGTCCGTGGTCGGGCCCGTCGTCTTCGTCTCGCTCGTCGGCCCGCACCTCGCGCGGCTCGTCTCCCGTTCCCCCACGCCGCCGCAATGGACCTCGGCGGCGGCGGGCGCGGCGGTGCTCGCGGTGTGCGGCGTCATCGCCGAGATCCTCCCGGTGTCGGCGCCGGTCGGGCTCATCACGTCGATCGCGGGTGGGCTCACCCTCGTGGGTCTGACGCTCTTCCGGATCCGCGGGTCCGCGTGATGCCGCGGCACCTCCGCCGTCATAGACGACCGGGCACTCCCCCGCGCACCACCGTCGGCGCCACCACGAACCTCGTCGCACCGCAGACCCCGGCCGGGTCGCCCGAGAGAAAGGCCTCTCATGACGCCTAAGCCCAAGCCCCAGAACCCGGCACCCGCCGCCGACGGCGCCGATCCGAACGCCGAGCGCGACGCGCCACTCACGCACCGGGATTCCCCTGCGGCGGTCCCGACTAACGTCGTCATCGACGGGCTCCGCTCGGGCTACGACCATGGCCCCGACATCGTCAAGGGGGTCTCGCTCACGGCGAATCCGGGAGAGGTCACCACACTCCTCGGGCCCAACGGCTGCGGCAAGTCGACGCTGCTGCGGAGCGTCTCCCGGCTGCTCGCGCCTCGCGCGGGGACGGTCCACATCGGCACGGACGACGTGTTCTCGCTCAAGCCGCGAGAGGCAGCGCTGCGCATAGCACTGCAGCCGCAGACGCCGATCGCGCCGGAGGGGCTGCGAGTCGGCGAGCTCATCGCGCGCGGCCGCTACCCGCACCGCGACCGTTGGCGCGGCGAGTCCGCCCACGACCGCGAGAGGGTCTTCGAGTCGGCCGAGAGCACGCAGCTCACCGAGCTGCTCGACCGCGACGTCGCCTCGCTCTCGGGCGGGCAGCGGCAGCGGGCATGGTTCGCCATGGCGCTCGCGCAGGAGACGCCGGTGCTTCTCCTCGACGAGCCGACCACCTACCTCGACCCGGCGCACGCGGTGGAGATGCTCGATCTCGTCCGATCTGTTGCGCGCGCGGGCCGCACGGTCGTCATGGTGCTCCACGACCTCATGCTCGCCGGGATGTTCTCCGACCGCATGGTGATGATGCGCTCCGGCGAGATCGTCGCCGACGGCACGCCCGCCGAGGTGCTCACCGCGGACACGCTCGACGAGGTCTACGGCCTCAAGGCCGATATCGTCGCCGATCCGAAGAGCGACGTGCCGATCATCGTGCCCCGCACGACGTCCGGGTACTCGCTCAGCTCGCGGCCGAGCCCAGCTTCCAGTACCCCATAAAGGACACGGCGCGCTTGTCCACGCCGAGGTCACGGACGAGATGGCGCCGCAGACGCGTCACCGCGCCGGCCTCCCCCGCGAGCCACGCATAGGAACCCGTGGTGACGGCGGAGTCCGCGGTATCCCAGACCGCCTCGGCCCCCTCCGGGACCCCCGAGCCCTCTTCTGCCGGCGGCCCATCGGCGTGCGCGAGCAGCCCGGGTCGCTCCTCGAGGAGCGCCCGGACCTCTGCCTCGAGGCGTTCCCCCGGGGTGTCGCCCTGACCGCGGATCACCCGGCGGACTTCCCAGCCGGGCGCGATGGGGAAGTCCTCGATGTCCGCGGGGTCGCCCGCCTCGACGACGATGCACACCGTGCTGTCGGTGGCGTCCGGCAGCGTTCCCGACTCTGCGATTCCCGCGATCGCGGGGAGAGCCGTCTCGTCGCCTGCGACGAGGATCCTGCGTGCGCTTCCCGGGTTCCACTCGATTCCGGACCGCGAATTCTCCGAGCGCGCGTCCGGGCCCACCACGACGAGCTCGTCGCCGATTCGCGCGCCGCGCAGCCAGCGGGCCGATGGGCTGGTGCTGCCGTGGAGCACGAGGTCGACCTCGAGGACGCGGCGCTCGGGATCGATACGGCGCACGGTGTAGGTGCGCCACACCGGAGGGGTGTCCAAAGCCATCGTCGACTTGTAGAGCTGCACCATCCCCGTTGGCTCGGCGAATTCTTCGGGGCCCAGGTCCGGCATGGGCAGATGGGCGTCCGCTTCGTCGTCATACGGTGGGAAGACGAGCTTGATCCGCTGATCCAGGCCCGCGCGGCCGAAGTGCTCGAGCGAGTCCGCCGTGAGCGCGAGCCGAACGAGGCTCGGGCGGCTCGCGTCGATCGACGCGATCCGCGTGCGGAACAGCCTGAAGGCGGGGCGGGCGGCGACGGTGGCCATAGGCGCGGTCTTCCTCTCGACGAGTGTCGCCTCAGGCTACCCGATAGTTCCTTAGCCTTACCTAATTCGCCCTGCGGGTCGTGGCCTGGCGTGTGGACCCCGACATGGCGCGCTCGGCCGCTCCTTGCGGCGAACGGCCCGCCCCTGGAGCAGGGGCGGGCCGTTGTTTGCCGACGTCCGTCGATGCCGGCGGACATCTATCGCGGGGCGCCTACTTGGCCTCGCCGAGGGTCACCTCGACGGTTTTCTCGGGGCCGTTTTCGCCCTCGTGGTAGGTGATCTGGACCTTGTCGCCCGGGCTCTTCGAGCGCACGGCAGCGACGAGCGCGTCGCCGGAATCGATGGTGCGGTCGTCGAGCTTGGTGACCACGGCCTTGTCCGGGATCCCGGCCTTGTCCGCGGCGCTGCCCTGCTGCACGCCGTCGATCTGCGCGCCGGCGACCGTCGAGTCGCTGCGCACGCTCGCGCCGAGTACAGCGCGGGTCGCGAAGCCCTGGTCGATGAGCTGCTGCGCGATGCGCTGCGCCTGCTCAACGGGGATTGCGAAGCCGAGACCGATCGAGCCGCTCTCCTGCCCGCTGCCGAGCGAGGCGATCGCGGAATTCATGCCCACGAGGTTGCCGCCCATGTCGACCAGCGCGCCGCCGGAGTTGCCGGGGTTGATCGCCGCGTCGGTCTGGACGGCGTCGATGACCGTCGATTGCCCGGATTCCGCGCCGCCGGCCATGACCGGGCGGTTGAGCGAGGAGACGATGCCTGTGGTGACGGTCCCCGAGAGGCCGAGTGGCGAGCCGATGGCGACGACGTCCTGACCGACCTTGAGGTTGGAGGACGTGCCGATGTTGATCGGCTGCAGACCCGTCTTGTCCTTGACCTGGATGACGGCGATGTCCGAGGTCGGATCGGTGCCCACGACGGTGGCTTCCGCCATCGAACCGTCGTTGAACGAGACCTGGAGCTGCCCCCCGTTACCGCCCGCCGCGACGACGTGGTTGTTGGTGAGGATCTTTCCGTCGCCGGAGATGATGATCCCCGACCCCTCGCCTCCACCGCTGGGACCGACCGCGGCGATGGACACCACCGAGGGCAAGACCTTCTCCGCGACCGACTCGACGGTGCCGTCGGTGGGCTCCGACGCGGGGACCGCCTGCGCTCCCGACGAGCTGCCGATGATGCTCGAACCGCCCGAGTGGCTCATGTTCGCGCCGACGACGCCGCCGACCCCGCCCGCGATGACCATCGCGGCGACGATCCCCAGCGCCGTGAGCGCCTTCGGGGACTTCTTCTTCGCGGCGAGCTCCTGCCCGTTGTAGCCGTAGGGCTGCTGCATCGGGTCCTGCGGGCCACCGAACTCCGCGCCCGGCTGGGGTGCGTACGGCGGGATCGCTCCCCCGCCGGGCTGGGTTCCGGGCTGGGCTCCCTGCGCGCCCGGCGCACCGTGTGCGCCGCCCACCGGGTAGCCGAAGCCGCCCGGGTAGCCGGGGCCCTGCTGGCGGCCGAATTGGAACTGCTGGGTCGGCTGGCCCGGTGCGCCGGGGTGCCCGGGATGCGCGGGCTGGCCCGGTGCTCCGGGGTTGCCCGGGTTGCCGTAGCCGCCCTGCGGGGGCTGCCCTACATGCGTAGAGGCTGCCCGATTACCGATGCCTTCCGGCCGGCCCGCCTGCCCCGCGCCCGCAGGGAATTCCCGGGTGGCCTCGGTGCCGTGCGCGCCTTTCGGCGCCGCGCCCTGCGGGGTAGCGCCCTCGGCCCCGTTGGCGCCCGCGCCCTGCGCGGTGCCCGGCGATTCGGTGCGGGCCCCTTCGGCGCCGCCGGTGTCCGCGCCTCCGCGACTGCCGGCCGCGCCGTTGCCCGATGGGGTGCTCTCGTTGCTATCCATGCTGTCGATGATTCGCTTCCTGGCTGTGCAGTGTCTGTGAGCCGTGTGGGATGCTCGTGGGAATCGAGGGGGATCGCAGAAGATCCCGGCCCGGTGCCCGTGCTTCCGCTATCTACCCAGTGGTGGAGTCCGCTGGCCGCTCCGGTGTTCCCGGAACCTCCATATGCAGTTGTGCGCCACCGCCTTCGGCCTCGCGCGCCTCGATGGTCCCGCCGTGTTTGACCACGACCTGCCGGACGATTGCGAGCCCCAGGCCGGAGCCCGGCATGGTCCGCGATTCGGTGGCGCGATAGAAGCGCTCGAAGACGAGAGCGCGATCGGACTCCGGAATGCCCGGGCCCTGGTCGGAGACGTCGAGGGAGAGCAGCCCGCCGGACGCGGCCATCCGCACCGACACCGTCCCACCCTCGGGCGACCACTTGGCCGCGTTGTCGCAAAGGTTGAGCACCGCCCGCTCCCAGGCGGACTCGTCGCCGTAGATGTACCAGTGCATCGTCTGCACGTCGAAGGTCACGTTCTTGCGGCGGCGGCGCGCCCGCTCGAGGGCGGACTCGACGACGTCTTCGAGGTCGATCAGCTCGATGGTCTCCGCCCCGGCATCGTGCCGCGCGAGGTTGACGAGATCCCCGACGAGCGTGGAGAGCTCCTCGATCTGCGCGATGATGTCCCGTTCGAGCGCGCGCTTTTCGGCCTCGGGGATGTCCGGCGAGTTCGGTTTGTCGAGCGCGATGAGCAGCTCTGCGTTGGTGCGCAGCGAGGTGAGCGGGGTTTTGAGCTCGTGCCCGGCATCGGCCACGAGCCGGGATTGTCGTTCCCTGCTCTCTTGCAGCGCGTGGAGCATCTGGTTGAACGCGTAGGTGAGGCGCGCGAGCTCGTCGTCCCCGGCGACGGGAATGGGCCGCAGGTCGTCCGTCCGCGCCACGCGCTCGACGGCGCGTGTGAGCCTTCCGACGGGCGCGAGCCCCGTCCGCCCCACCGCCGTGCCCGCGGCCGCGGCGAGGACGATGCCCAGCGCGCCCACGATCGACAGGACGATCGCGAGCCGGTTGAGCACGGCGCGCGTCGGCCCGAGGTCCTGCGCGAGCACGAGAGTCGACCCGTCGCGATTGGCGACGGCGAGGATCTGCTTGCCCCCGGCCGTATTGAGCGAGGATGCCGCGTGGTGCTGGATAACCTCGCGCTCCGAATCCCCGATCTCGAACGGCAACTTGTACGGATCCTGCGGATCGGGACCGTAGGCCAGACCGTCGCGCGTGACCACCACCGGCTCGAGGTCGGGATTGAAGGTCGTGACGGCGAAGATCCAGGTCCGCGGCTGCGCGTTCGCGGAATCGGCGGCGCCCGATTCCAGCATCGAGACCACCTGCCGCTCGAGGCGGTTGCTCGCATTGTCGACAAGTGCGTTGGTGACGACGAAGTACGCGGCGACCGTCATCAGCGCGACGGCCACGCCCACGGTGGTGGCGGCGAGCAGCGCGACCCGCCTGCGCAGGGACATCGGGGGGCGCGTGGCCCGAAGCTGCGCGGTGTACGGCATGGTCGCCGACTCTGAGACTCCGGGCGCGGGGAGAGGGAGGACTCCGGCGTCAGAACCGGGGTCGACGGGCCTGGAGCCCTTGTCCGCCCTGGCGCGCTGCCGGTCGCGGCGGCCGCGACTCCCGGCCTGCGGGGGCAGCCCGTGGAGCACCTGCTTGTTCGGCGAATCGACGGGCACGGTCTGTTCGGGTGTCCCGGGCAGTGTGGATTGCCCGGGATCCACGGGCGGCACCGGAGTTCCCGGCTGCCCTCGTACGCCGGGCTGCGCGGGGTACCCCTGCGCCCCGGGAACAGCAGATATACCCGGCTGCGCGGCGTGTTCGGGCAGTGGCGCCCGCCCCTGTTGCGCGGCCGGTGCCGCAGGGAGATCCTGCGGGTACGGCGAAGGGCCGCCGGTCTGCGCCGAAGGGCGCTTCCGGCGGCCGCCGAAGAGTCCCACTATGGGTTCTCCCGCAGGACGTAGCCGACGCCGCGGACGGTGTGGATGAGGCGCGAATCGCCTTCGCCCTCGGTCTTGCGGCGGAGGTAGCCGATGTAGACCTCGAGCGCGTTACCGCTGGTCGGGAAGTCGTATCCCCAGACCTCCTCGAGGATGAGGGAACGGGTGAGCACCCGGCGCGGGTTGTGCATGAGCAGCTCGAGGAGAGAGAACTCGGTGCGCGTGAGCTGAATGGAACGCTCGCCGCGACGGACCTCTCGCGTTCCGAGGTCCATGGAGAGATCCTCGAACTGGAGGGTCTCGTTCTCGTCTTCAGCCCCGGTGCCGGTGCGGCGGAGGAGCGCGCGCAGGCGAGCGAGCAGCTCCTCGAGCGCGAACGGCTTCTGGAGGTAGTCGTCGGCGCCCGCGTCGAGTCCGGCGACACGCTCCGAGACCGCATCCCGCGCGGTGAGCATGAGCACCGGGATGTCGTCCCCGCGACTGCGGAGGATCCGGCACACCTCGAGGCCGTCGCGCCTCGGCATCATCACATCGAGGATGAGCGCATCGGGGCGGTTGGAGTCGACGTGGTCAATGGCCTCCACGCCGTCGCCGGCGAGCTCCACCTCGTATCCGTTAAAGCTGAGGGAACGGCGAAGCGATTCGCGAACCGCCTGGTCGTCATCTACGACAAGGATTTTCATGACGCCCAGTCTTACAGTCCCGACTGTGTGCTCGCTGAGTACGCGCCCAAAGGTCGGTCAGAACGATTGCAGAAGCCGGCGGCCGTCCGCGAGCGGTCCGGGTCCGGCGACGCGGTGCCCGCGAAGAGCGAAATACGAGACGCCGCCCGGCCCCGGCCGCCCCGGTGAAGGGGCGATCCGTAGGCGGGCGGCGTCTCGGAGAATCGTGTGGTGGCGCCGAGCCGGCGCTACTAGCGGTCGAGGTCGACGAGGCCGAGCTTGACGGCCTTGACGAGACGACGCGGGACGGTGACCTCGCGGCCGTCGATACGCTGCGTCTGCAGGGCGGCGTTATCGGCCTTCCACTGCGAGCGGCGGGAGTGGGTGTTGGCGCGCGACAGGCGCCGCTTGGGAACTGCCATTGTTCTTCCTTACGTGAAAGTGTGCACGGCCACGGGCCGTCCGCCGGTGGGCGGAGCGACCTCTGGGTCGATTACTTGTTGCGGCGGACGCGGTTGCCGTAGCGGCGCTGGAACTTCTCGACGCGACCCGCGGTATCCATGACGCGCTGCGCGCCGGTCCAGAACGGGTGCGACTCGCTGGTGACGTCGGCGACGATCAGCGGGTACTCGTTACCGTCTTCCCACTCGACCTTGCGGTCGGAGGTGACGGTCGATCGGGTGAGGAACTTGGTCCCGGTACCAGCATCCTGGAAGACCACCGGGTGGTAGTCGGGGTGGATGTCCTTCTTCATCTGCTTCGATTCCTAACGCTCTTGGCTCATACCTTCTGGCGCGCGGCGCATGCCATCGGAAAGCCGTTTCCGATACCTGCCTCGGTACCGAATCCGAACCTGCCGACGAGCAAGCCGCGAAAGCGCGGCGACGCCCTCGACGCCCCGCCCCCTCGAGGAGGGAAACGAACGGCGAGTGCGTGCGCTCGACGCGCCGTGTAGGTGGAGTAACCGGGCGGACCCGCCCCTCCCGTGGCCGCGCAAGACGGCGGAAACCGCAGGCCCAGGGCCTGCGGACCGGCGACCGTCCCGAAATGGGAAGCGGCCGACCACTGGAGGTGAGGGCACCGTGGATTCCGGCACCACCACACACGCTTGTGTCAAGCGTACTCGGAGGCCCGTTCTTTACCAATTCCGGCGGGACTACGGCGAGATCACCGCGGAATCGCCGGAATCGACCACGGCAATCGACCAAGGCGCGATCGCCTGAGACACCTGTCTCTGCCACCGTATGTAAATGCCCACCCGAGGGCCCGCGCGCACGCGAGGGCGGCGAGAACCGCCCTGAGCTGCCGATTACCAATTTTCGGGGCCGCACGGTAACTTAGACAGTCGCTGTTGTCTGCACATTTGCTATCGCCCGATTGCGCGAGATGAACATCTGTTGGCGGACTTACGAACACGACGCAACCAGCGCCTTGAGACCGGCCCGGAGATGGCCCGGCCCCACTGCGCCGGCCGAGAGTTCCGGATCAGTATTTTTACGATTCGGTTCTGCGGCCCCCTGCGCGCTGAACGATTCGTAGGTCCCCGGTTCGCCTCCGCCAGGGAGAAGGAGATCACGCCATGTCGGCGTACTGCCAGGTAACGGGACGGAAGCCAGGCTTTGGTAAGTCCGTCTCGCACTCACACCGACGGACCAACCGTCGCTGGAACCCGAACATCCAGCGCCGTAGCTACTACCTGCCCTCCGAGGGTCGGCGTATCACGCTGAACGTCTCGACCAAGGGCATCAAGACCATCGACCGCGACGGCATCGAGTCCGTGGTTGCCCGCATTCGAGCACGTGGGGAGAAGATCTAATGGCACGTAACGACGTTCGCCCGATCATCAAGCTCAAGTCCACGGCCGGTACCGGGTACACCTACGTGACCCGCAAGAACCGCCGCAACAACCCGGATCGCATCACGCTGAAGAAGTTCGATCCGGTCGTCCGCAAGCACGTCGAATTCCGAGAGGAGCGCTAGCCACATGGCAAAGAAGTCCAAGATTGCCAAGAACGAGCAGCGCCGCGCCAAGGTGGAGCGATTCGCCGAGCGTCGCGCAGAGCTCAAGGCCGTCATCAAGAACCCGAACAGCTCGGACGAGGAGCGTTTCGACGCCCAGACCGCGCTCAACAAGATGCCGCGCGATGCTTCGCCCGTGCGTCTTCGCAACCGCGACGCCGAGGACGGCCGTCCCCGCGGTTACCTCCGTAAGTTTGGCCTCTCCCGCGTTCGCATGCGTGAGATGGCCCACCGTGGCGAGCTGCCCGGTGTGACCAAGTCGAGCTGGTGATACTCAATGGCTAACAAGCGCATCCCGAAGAAGTCGCGGATCCAGGAGGGGCGCCGCCCCAAGAAGAACCCGCTGAAGGCGGCCGGTATCCAGACCGTCGACTACAAGGACGTCAACCTCCTTCGTACGTTCATCTCCGATCGCGGCAAGATCCGTTCGCGCCGCGTCACGGGCCTGACCCCGCAGCAGCAGCGTCAGGTCGCCACCGCCGTGAAGAACGCGCGCGAGATGGCGCTCCTCCCCTTCACGAGCCGGTAGGTTCGTCCGCTCGGATTTCACCCGAGCATCCCGCGCCGCCCCGGCGGCGCACCAAGTCCCGGCCCGGCCCTGATTCCTAACCCAGGGCGAGCCAGTTCCTCAGGGGCAGATAGCAGCACACGAGACCGAGGCGCGAGCCGAATCCGACTCTCACCGGATTCCCGCCTCGGTCTCGAGCTATTTCAGGCGACCCAATATTTCGGGCCGTAGTGGCCCATGCGCGCCGTGCACCCGAATCGACCCACCCGCCCCTCGACCGCCGAAGGAGAGAGCCGTGCTCGGTGTTCTATCGGGATTCGGTGTCATCGCGGTGGTCGTCGCGATCGGTTGGATCTGCGCCCGAACCAACGTCCTCGGTCCCGACGGCCAGCTCACTCTCAACCGGCTCGTCTTCTTCGTGGCGACCCCTGCGCTGCTCCTCGACTCCCTCGCGCGCAAGGACATCGGCGAGGTTCTCACCGCCGTGTTCTTCGTCTCCGCGAGCACGGCGGTGGCGATCGCAGCGCTCTACGTCTGTATCGCGCGTGGGCTCCTCGGCCGGCGAGGCCCCGAGCTCATCATGGGGGCGATGTCGGCCTCGTACGTCAACTCCGCGAACCTCGGCATCCCCATCGCGCTCTACGTCCTCGGCGACCTCGCGTTCGTCGCCCCGCTCATGCTG
>NZ_DAINST010000001.1:0-4534 GCF_036741115.1 Dietzia sp. | reverse complement strand
TCCAGGTCTGCCTGCTCCAGCCGGTGGTCATCGCGCTCATGGATCGTCTCGTGACGCCGGACGCCGGCTCCTCCCCCGAGTCAGGCGCCCTCGCCACCCTGCGGCAGTCCGCCCGAAATCCGCTGATCCTTTCGGGGCTCGGCGGCCTCGCGCTCGCCGCCCTGCCGTGGAAGCTCCCGGAACGCGTACTCGAGCCGATCCACCTCGTGGGCCAGGCTTCGGTGCCGGGCGCCCTCATCGTCTTCGGGATGTCGCTGTACGGCGTCAGGGTCCTGGAGAAGGGGGTATCTCCGCGGACGGACGTCGCAGTGGTCACGGTGCTCAAGATGGTCGCCCAGCCCCTCCTCGCGTGGGGCCTCGGTCTCGCGCTCGGTATGGCTGGGCACGAGCTGTTCACCGTCGTCGTCGCCGCTTGCTTGCCGACGGCGCAGAACGTCCTCGTCGTCGCCAACCGGTACGGCCGGGGAGTGTTGCTCGCTCGCGATTCGGCGGTTACCACGACGCTGCTGGCGATCCCGGTGCTCGTCGTGGTGGCCGCGTTTCTCGCGGGGTAGCCGGGGCTACATACGGGACCACAGGGAGGTGCGGACTCCCGCCTCGTAGCCGCCGACGACCCGATTGAGCAGCTCGATGAAGGTGGCCCGTTCGTCCTCGTCAAGCTCCTCGAGCCCGCGGCGGTAGAGGTCGAGGTGCCACTCGAGGTCGCTGTCGAAAGACTCCCGTCCCAGCTCGGTCTGCGAGAACTGCCACGCCCCGCGGGCGCCGGAGCGCCGCTTCTCCACGAATCCCGACTTGACCGCGGCGTTGACCTGCCGATTGACGGTCGACTGTTCGAGATTGAGCTTCTCGGAGATCTCGCGCAGCGTGAGCTCGTCCCCGCTCGACAGCAGCCAGAGGATCCGACCGTCGGCCGCGCCGAGAGCCGCATTCGCCGCGGCGACGCGGCGCGTCTCTTCGAGCCGCTTGAACAGCGAGGCCACCTCGCGATCGGGGGACAGCCGCTCCCGTTTCGCGCGCTGCCCGGACGTGTCGCCCATCTCACACCACTTTCGGCTTGTCTTCGACCCTCGCGGGTATGTAAGTTACACAAGTCGCCGACACGGCGTTTCCCGTGTCCATTTCCATTCACCCACAAGGAGCCGAATGACTTCCACCCCACCCCCCGGCGCCCATAGATTCCCCGTGGGCCTCGTCGTCGCAGTGCTGTGCCTCGGCAGCTTTTCCGGCGCGCTCATGCAGTCGCTCGTCATCCCCATCCAGGCCGAGCTGCACACCCTGCTCGACACCACGGCGGGCAACGCGTCCTGGGCGGTCACCGCGACGCTGCTCGCGGCTGCCGTGACCATGCCCGTCACCGGCCGCCTCGCCGACATGTATGGCAAGAAGGTCGTACTCTGCGCCTCGGCCGCCGTCCTCGCGCTCGGCTCCCTCGTTGCGGCGATCACGAGCGAGCTCCCCCTCTTCCTGCTCGGCCGCGCCCTCCAGGGCATCGCGATGGGCTACATCCCGGTGGCCATCTCGATGGTCCGCGAGGTCACGCCGAAGGAGAAGCAGGCCGGAGCCGTCGCCACCGTGTCCGCGACCATGGGCGTCGGCGGCGCCATCGGCCTGCCGCTCGCCGCGTGGATCACGCAGACCTTCTCGTGGCACGGACTCTTCTGGGTCTCCACCGGCCTCGCTCTCGTGATCCTCGCGCTCACGGCAACGGTCGTCCCGCACGTCCGCGATGCGCACCCGGCGCGGATCGACGTGGTCGGCGTCATCGGCCTGGCCATCGGCCTGGTCTCGTTCCTCGTGGGCGTGTCGAAGGGCTCGGAATGGGGCTGGACCAGCGGGTCCACGATCGGCGCGATCGTCGGCGGCATCGTCGTCCTCCTCCTCTGGGGCGCGTTCGAGTTGCGCCACCCCGATCCCATCGTCGACCTGCGCGCGACCGCCTCTCGACCCGTGTTGTTCACGAACCTTGCCGCCGTCGCGATCGGCTTCGGCATGATGGCCCAGGCCATCGTCGTCCCGCAGCTGCTCGAGATGCCCGCGTTGACCGGCTACGGCCTCGGCCAGTCGATCCTCGCCGCCGGCATGTGGATGGCCCCCGGCGGTCTCATGATGATGGTCTTCGCACCGGTCTCGAGCCGACTCATGAACTCGATCGGCGCCCGCCTCACGCTCTCGATCGGCGCCGTGATCCTCTCCGGCGGCTACATCGTCGCGCTGTTCCTCATGAACGCCCCGTGGCAGCTGATGGTCGCCTCGATGATCGCCTCGGCGGGCGTCGGCATCGGCTACGCCGCCATGCCCACGCTGGTCATGGACAACACCGAGCCAGCCAAGGCGAGCTCGGCGGTCGGCGTCAACGGCCTCATGCGTTCGGTCGGCACGACCATCGCCGGCGCGGTGATGGCCGCGATCCTCACGTCGAACACAATGATGCTCGCGCCCGGCACCCCGGAGATCCCCACGCACGACGCGTTCCGGATCTGCTTCCTCGTAGGCGCAGGCGCCGCGCTCGTCGGCGCGCTCATCGCCCTGCTCGTTCCGCGGCAGCGGGCCACTTCGGGTTCCGCCACGGCTGACAACGAGGGTCCCGCCCTCGAGGTCGAGACGGTCGGCGCGCAGGCGTAGTAGCCCGCGCTTCGAGAAGCGGCGGCGAGCGAGAACTTTTCTCGCTCGCCGCAGCTTTTCTATATGCCCGGTGTCGGAGAATTTCGAGGCGGAGCAGACGCCCTGGGCCGCCATCCCCGCGAGGCGCAGCCCGCTACCACTCGTGGGCGTCGCCGCGGGCGCGATACCAATCGAGCAGCGAGGGATCGTCCAGCGACTGGGGATCCACGTTGACCTCAGTTCGCCCGGCGAGGATCGCCGTGACCGGGACCTCGAGCTTCTTGCCGGTCTTGGTGTGCGGGATCCCGGGCGCCTCGGTGATCTCGTCCGGTACGTGCCGCGGGGACAGGTCCCGCCGGATCGCGGCGACGAGGCGCTCGCGGAGTGCGTCGTCAACCTGCGTGCCCTCTGTGGGAACGACGAAGAGGGGCATCCAGTATTTCGCGTCCGGCCCCTCGACGCCGAGCACGAAGGCCTCGGCGACGCCGTCGACCCCCTCGACCACGCCGTAGATGTCGGCCGAGCCCATCCGGACGCCGTTGCGGTTGAGCGTGGCATCGGAGCGGCCGTGGATGGTGACCCCGCCGCGAGAGTTGATCTTGATCCAGTCGCCGTGCCGCCACACGCCGGGGTAGGTGTCGAAGTAGGCGGAACGATAGCGCTCGCCGGAGGGATCGTTCCAGAACTCTACGGGCATAGAGGGCATGGGCCGGGCGATGACCATCTCCCCCACCTCGCCGGTGAGGTCGTTGCCGTCGGGGTCCCACGAGCGCAGGTCGGTGCCGAGGTAGGCGGCGGAGAGCTCGCCCTCGAACACGGGATGGCCACTCTGCCCGCCGGCGAAGGCGGAGACGACATCGGTGCCGCCGGAGATCGAGAGCACGGGAACCCCGCCGACCTCGTCGTGGATCCAGCGGAACGAGTCGGCTGGCATGGTCGAACCGCTCGAGGCGACGGCACGCAGGCTCGACAGGTCGAGATCGCGCGCGGGGTGAAGGCCGGCCTTGCGGCTCGCGAGGATCTGTCCCGGCGACGTGCCGAACAGCGTGACCCGCTCGCGTGCCGCGAACTCCCACAGCGCCTCCGGCGGCTTGACCGGGCTCCCTTCGAAGCACACGGCCGTCGCGCCGACGAGCACGGCGGAGCTGCGGTAGTTCCACATCATCCAGCTCGGCGTGGTGTACCAGAAGAGGCGGTCGCCGGCACGCACGCCGGCGTGCAGCCCGAGGACCTTGAGGTGCTCGAGCAGCACCCCGCCGTGCCCATGCACGATCCCCTTCGGCTTTCCGGTCGTCCCCGAGGAGAACAGCACCCACAGGGGGTGGTTGAAAGGCACGCGAATGACGTCGGGCGTCCCGTTTCCTTCGACCTCCTTCTCGCCGGCTTCGAGAGCGTCGGACCAGGACTCGGCGGCCGGGATCGCGCTGGGCTCGCCGGACCTGCGCACCTCGATGACCACGGGCTCGCCCGGGAGGAGTCGCGCGAGCTCGGCCGTGTCCTCCCGCTTGTCGTGCCATTTGCCGCCGTTGCGGTAGCCGTCGGCCGCGACGAGCACCTTCGGTTCGAGCTGCCCGAGGCGCGAGGCGGCAGCGGCCGGCGCGTAGTCCTGCCCGCACGCCGACCAGACCGCGCCGATCCACGCGGTGGCGAGGAAGGCGACGATGCCCTCGGCGATGTCCGGGACGTACGCGGCGACGCGGTCGCCGGGCTCCACGCCGGCGAGGCGGAGGCGGGCGGCGAGGGCCGCAGCGCTGTCGCGGAGTTCGCCGAACGTCGTGGTGTCCGAGGATGCGGCGGGACCCGGCTCGGTGCCGTGGATGATCGCCAGCCGGTCCGGATGCGCGTCCGCGTGCCGCAGCACCTGATCGACGTAGTTGAGCCGGAACCCCGGGAACCACTCTGCGCCCGGCATCGAGTCCACGGCCAGGGCATC